>CAZEPC010000270.1:0-6729 GCA_964513765.1 uncultured archaeon | reverse complement strand
ACCATTACTTATTGATAATGAACCAATCTATTCCTATTTAGGTTTGACAGGGACATATGATTTACGATCTCCGCATATCTATATTAACGGATCGAAAAATACGATCGACCAACCTTACTTGAGGTTGGGATGCAGGTGGAGTGTTTCCCAAGGAGATGAAATCGAAGTCCAAGTAAATGCAAATAGAACTGGGTGGGAAACATTGGCACCTGGATTGACCGAATTCAATAATGAACAAAAAGACTGGACAATGATTAATGCAGATTTATCTGATTACAATAACACATATATTCAAATTCGAATTAGGGCAAATATTTTGGGTGTGTCAACAAAGTACTCAAGAGGATTTATGTTAGATTACTTTTCACTTTACGATAAGAATGAAACTAACAATAATAGCCCAGAACTCTCTAAACCATCAGATTTTGAAGGAAACACCTTAGATTACGTTGAATCAACCAACCCTTCAGATCTTAACACGGAGTTTGATACCTATATATTCCAAGTTGATTACAAAGACGATGACGGAAATTATCCGGATTATGTCTATCTAGAAATTGATGGAAAAAATTATACTATGGAAAATGAATTCGGAAGATGGAATTCAGATCCAGATATTTTTGGTTATAATATTCGTTATAGTTTGAATATGAATCTTTTTAATATAACCAACACCACTTACAGGTTCCATGCTTTCGATGGTCAGTTTAACGTTAATACGGACTATATTGAGGGAATTGAATTTGAGGCACCTTCCTTAGAAGGAATAATTCATACACCATTTAATAGCACAACCGACCAAACATATATAGAGAATAGCATCATCTACGGTACCCCTACTCCAATAATTGAAACATTATGGATGGCAAGTACCAATACATGGCACCAAGTCTCTGAATTGGGAGAAGTCTTAGAAGATGATGAATGGTATTGTGGAGAAGGTACATATAATGGGTATGGAAATGGGTGGGACACGTCCTTAATTCTTCCCATAATGAACTTAAATGGCACAAATGAGATCTTTCTCCATTTCACTCAAGATCTTACACTTTCTGGAGAGGGAGGGGGAGGAGATTTAGGAGAGGTTCTTATCTCAAAAAATTTTGGTGAAGATTGGAAATCCTTAGAAACCTTTGAAACTGAAACAGATGGAGAACAAAGAGAGATTATTGATTTAACAAATTTTATAAACGAGACCATCTTGCTCAGATTCAGATTTAAATCCGATGAGGAAGGATTTGAGTTTTTACCGAACACCGGATGGACAGTAAAAGATTTCTTCATTGATATAAATCGAACTAGAGATTATCAAAAACCAGATATTACATTCTTGAATTTTCAAAATAATCAAGAAGTATCTGAAATTATCGATTTAAGCATCAAGTTCTCCGATAACTCCGAAATACCAATAAAAGCCGAAGACATAGAGATATTTATCAATTATGAGAAATTAAATGTGTCCAAGTATTATAATGAAACAACAGGCTATCTGAATTATACCATTGACACCTGGGATTATGAAAATGGGGATATAATCGAGGTGGTCTGTACCGCTAAAGATGCACAAGGAAACAGCCAAATTAGAAAAATGACCTTTAGGGTGGCAAATCCCTTTAAAGCATGGCAATTGAGCCTTATCATTATTTTCCCTGCATTATTAGCGGCATTAATCATATATAAGGTATGGAAAACGAGGCATATACGAAAATTGATGGCCGAGGGTGATTATACACCGAAACCGAGCTTACGGGACCGCTTAACCCAAAAACGGTTTGAAAAAGAAAGAGATAGAGAGGAGGCGCAGAAAATCTTGGACAGGATTAACCAAGAGAAAGAATTAAAAAATTGGGAAAAAGCTCAACCATTCTATATGCACTGCAAAAATTGTGAAGAATGGTATCAAACCACCGAATTTGAAATTTTCTGCCCAACTTGTGGAAGTGATAGTCTTTATATCTCAAAGAGATGCCCCGTCTGTAAGGATTGGAAATATTTCGATTTTATGGGTAAACATGAATGTAAAAAGTGCGAGATTGAATTATTGAAAGATTTCAAAAAAGCCAGAAAAAAAATAATTTCATGGCAAAATGAGCAAGAGATAATGGATCTCGAAGATGAAAGATCTTTTGAAAAGGAGAAGAAAGATTTTGAGGAAAGAGAAGGATCAGACCAGAAGAAAAAAGAACTACTCACAAAATTAGTGAATGAATTGCCCGAGGAAGAATTAGAAGAATTGATGAAAGAAAGACTCAAAGAAAAACAACAATCAATTAAAGACGAAGGAGAAGATAATTGAAATGGTAAAAAGCAAGGGAAGGAGCGAGGCTTTATTTTTAAGTTATGCATGGCGAGATTTAAAAAGACAAAAAGTTAGAACGGCCTTTGCAGTATTTGGTGTAATGATATCTATTCTTTTACTTACTGTAATAGGAAGTTTAGCAGATTCAATGAGCTTTTCTTATTTAGATCAAGCTACTGCACAAGTGGGCTCTTCCGATATAGTATTTACAAAGGTTATTGAAGCAGATGTGAGTTTTGATCCGTATTTTGATGAGGACTTGGTAGAAAACAGATTAGAGGGGGAGATTGAGGAAATCGAGGAATATTTCCCCCGAATTCTGTCACTTGTCCAAACTGATTACTACTCATCGTCCTACAATAAAACTATACGGAAGCAAATTTTATTTTACGGTCTTAATTCCACATTAGAGCAAAATAACGGGAAAATGGGAAATTTATTCCTCTCGGAATATAAAATGGTCGATGGGGAATATCAATGGGAACCAACCTCAGAGGTATATAAGGGGCCCATTCCCGATGGACATTGTATAGTTACCGATGGATTTGCCAGACTTTATAATATTACACAAATAGGAGAAGAAATTACGGTAACTTATTCATCTAATGAACAAACTCTGATAATTGATGCAATTGTTGAACAAGATAAGAGGTTTACGGCGGTTGAAAATACTTTGGTTATAACCGAACTTCCCCAAGCCCAAGAAATTTTAAATCAAGAGGGCAAGGTAAATTATGTAATGACTATTCTTAAAAATCGGGCAAATATTTATGATTCAAGAAACATTGATGAAACAATTCGCAAGTTAAGGGTTGTCGGCGAAAAAATCCAAGATAATATAGGTTTTGATTATTCAGTTACTTTACCGAAAATCGCCCAATTAGAGCAGACTCAAGACCAGAGCATGCAAATGAACATGATGTTTGGATTTTTGACATTCTTCTCAATGTTAATTACAGGAATTTTGATCAATTCCATTTTAAGTACAAGTATTGAGGAAAAGATTAGGGAATTTGGAGTATTAAGGACCTTAGGTGCCAGAAAGAAGTTCTGCTTCCAACTAGTGCTTACTTCAGGAACACTAATTGCTACTATTGGTACAATTGCAGGGACCGCAATAGGTGCATTTGCAGCACCCCCGTTTTTAGAATGGTATTTCGGATACTTTGATTTATGGAATATCCCCATCGATTTTATTATACGCCCAATTACTATATTTTATTCAATACTGATAGGGATAGGGGTCACCACCGCAATATCTATAATTCCAGCCTTGAAAGCGGGGAGAACCCAACTAACAAAAGCAATTGATCCCAGTAAATCCAATCAAGAGGATAAATACCATATTGAAAAAGAGGGATCCGCCAATGTAAAATTAATGGTTTTCGGATTAGGTTTTGGTTTTATTGGAATCATAATATTCCTTATCTTCCCTGCAGTGGTATCTACTGGTAATACAAATTTAATCACTTCACTCTTAATCATCTTATTATTTGTGGTGTTGATTGGATTGGTACTGGTTACAATAGGTTTGGTGCCAATCCTTCAAAAGCTAATTGGATGGGTATTAAAGCCGTTTATTAGGAGGTATTACCCGGTTTATAAATTGTCACTTCATAGATATCGACGGAGAAATACAGGAACTACCGTCATGTTTGCACTCACATTTGCGTTTATATTCTTCGTTTCTACTATGCTCCAAATGCAAACGGCAAATTCCAGAGCATTAATTGAGTTTCAACATGGTTCTGATTTGGTAATTTCTAATACTGGAGCCCCCTCACAAAATAACACCATCGACTTGGGATTTTATAATGAACTAAAACAGCTTCCAGGAGTCCGTTCCGCAGCACCAACATACCACAATTCTCTCGATGTATCCTTAGCTGCAGGTTTATTGGTTGGAATAAATGAAGGAGAACTTAACATAAACGATGTAAACTTTGGGCAGTATTTTGGAACGGTGGATAAGCTCGAGGCAAATATCGGGGATATCGGGGATTATAAGGATTACTATTGCAATTTAATCGGGATAAACGAGTCATATGAGCAAGCGGTGAGGAGCGATCTCTTAATGTGGGATGAGGAAACGGGCAGTTCCGATGAAAGTTTAGATAAGCTTTATAATACGGAGAATGCTTGCATCATTGCGAAGGTATTTGCAGACGCCCTTAACATAAACAAATTAGGGGAAAAAATCAGATTGACTATGTATGATGGTTCAGGAGAGAGCCCCTACCGAAATGTTTCAACTTTCACGGTAGTTGGGGTGAGTAAAGGTATGCCTGGATATTATAATATGCGATCTGCCCAAGTGAATCTGTATGTGGGATCAGGTGTACTATTGAATTCAGAAGATTATTGTAGAGTGATGAACTGGGGAGATCCTCAAGACCCCGATACCATCATCGATAAAATCTTCATAAAACTCATAGATAACGACAAGGAAACGGTGGAGGATGTGCAATCGTACATTCAAGACTATTTCGCTGATGAATATAGCTTTGAGGTCAATGAAGCGATCACGCTGCTCGAGTTCATGGAAGATCAAAATAATACCACCAGCACCATTATGGAGACAATATTGTTCTTTTCTATAATAGTTTCCCTCTTCGGACTCTTGTCCTCAATGTATTCGACCCTCTTGGAACGGATGTTTGAAATAGGGATCCTAAGGGCAATGGGCTTAAAACCGTATGAAGTAAGGAACTTGTTGATCGCGGAAAGCCTTACTATCATGTTATCGGCAGGAAGTGCTGGAATGGGCATAGGGATACTTGTGGCATATCTCCTGCAAACAAATGTGGCAGTAATAACAGAAATGCCGGTTGTTGTCAGCCTTAACCTAGGTACTCTCGCCTCCACATTCCTCGTTTCTATTGCGGTCAGTATAGTAGGAATGATATTCATTACCAGAAAAGTACGAAAATGGAGAGTTGTGGATATCTTGAGATCTTCATTCTCATAAACGAATTATAAAAAAAACGAGTTTTTTTAAACTCTTTCTATATTTTTTCGGTTAATTTTTCAAAAGAATGATGATTTAAAATACACTTCTGGGAAAAGATTGAATCATTGTTGACTTTCATACCAAGCTACGATTATCCAATTCCCTACAATATTTCATTGCTTTTTCTAAAATCGAATATTTGAAAAAGAGTTTATCCTTCCAAACTACCTCTAACGTTTCATAAAACGGGTCAATTAAACCGTATGAATATTTAAATGATCCTTTCGATTTTGTTGACCGGACTAATTTGTCCAAAGATACCACCAACCCATGTTCTGTGGTAAGGAAATTAGAATAATGATTATGACCAAAGAAAAGAATAGAGGGCTTAATATTATCATAGTATGCCCTGACTAAAGGTGATCCGATATTTTTCAAGACTTCATGGGTTTTTGCATGGAGAGTACTGTCAAGTAGTCCTTCGGCAGGCCTATGAGAAAAAATAAAATCAAATTCATCTTTTTCCGAGAACTGAGGGTTTTTCTGCACACGATCTCCCTCGGTCCCTTTTTCATGATAATAGATTGGCAGAACCTTATATTTTCCCAGTTTGAATGGTTCTTGATCCTTCATCAACCATGATTTGGAACTCACCCAATAATTAGGGGGTACATGGAGGTCTTCATTTCCCTTAAGATGAAAAATTGGGATCCTCAGCTTCTTGAAGTACTCCTGGGCACTTAATTTAAGTTTTAGGCGAACTTGTTCATTTCCATCGTAATTTCTTCCGCCCCAAAAATCACCCATATGGACAGCAAAAGAAATATCTTCTCCTTTTTCATCAATGAGCCAGTTGAAAAAATCGTTCATCTCCTTTATACGAGCGTGAACATCGGTGATAACAAGTATTTTCCCTTTTTCAGTCATTTTTTGGCTCATTTTTATAGCTCACCTTGAATAATATAATTTAGTAATAAGGGAGTCAATTTTTTAATATTATTTAATCCCTAGGTTGTTTGGAAAAGAATGAAAAGATTTCCAAAATTAATTTTTTCACTCTCAGAAACTATTCCACAACAATCACTATAGTTTTTAATGGAAAAAAAATTTTTCAGAATATGGTTAAAAAAAAGAAAGAAAAAAAGATTATTCGGATTGGTGTAATTGGTTGCGGCTGCATAGCCGAGAATCATTTATTTTCCATAACCTTAGTAGAAAGTAATGCTCGAAAGATATGGAAGTGGAAAACTTCAGATAAGAGGGTCCGCCCTAAACTCTATGCTTTAGCAGATACAGATGAAAAAGTATTAAAAGAAAAGGGAGAGGCCTTTGGTATAAAGAATTTATACGGAGGCCCTGAAGGAGGACATCAACTGATCCAAGATCCCAAAATTGACGCGGTGTTTGTGCTGGTACCCACTTCCGATCATTTAGACTACGTTCTAAAAGCAGCAGAGGCGGGAAAACACATATTTTGTGA
>CAZEPC010000269.1:0-6747 GCA_964513765.1 uncultured archaeon | reverse complement strand
GAGTTTGGCAAGCATCTTCAAGTATAAATATAAATAAAAGAGATGCTTATTGCTATTTATATCAAGATTTTGATCATTGTTTGCACATATTTTTCACACAAAGCAAAAATCGAGTGATTCATTATTGGGGTGATTTGAAATGGGAATAGAGGAAAATAAGGAAGAAAATAGTGAAGAATTAAGTAATAACTCAAAAAGAAATCGGGATCTGGCTGAAGATACAGAAAAATCTAAATCTAAAGGAGAAAATCCCCGCTCAGATCAAGAGTCAAAAAACTTTATTAAATCAGCAAAAATCCGAATTAAGTTTCAACTTTATGGGTTTTTTAAAAACCTACAATTCTTCGAGCCCTTTTTATTAATTATCTTTCTCAATTGGGGATTAAATCTTTTTGAGATTGGGCTTCTAATGACAATACGGGAGGTCTTCACGTATCTCTTTGAGATTCCTTCTGGATTTTTGGCAGATAATTATGGAAAGAAAAATGAATTAATGGCATGTTTTGTGTTTTATATGGTATCGTTTCTATTCTATTTCTTAGGTCCGAGTTATGCAATGTTAGTTACAGGTTCTATATTCTATGGTTTGGGGGAAGCCTTTCGGAGCGGAACCCATAAGGCGATGGAAATGCAATGGCTAGAACGCCACAAATTACAGGAGTATAAATCTTATCTTTATGGAATAACTCGTTCTTGGTCTCTTTACGGTTCGGCCTTAAATGCGGTCTTCTCTATTTTATTGGTCTTTTTAATAGGGGATCGGGGTGATCAATGGATATTTCTTTTTGCCATTATTCCTTTTGCCTTGGATTTTATTTTAATCTCCACTTATCCGAAATATATGAATGAACTCCTGGGCGAAAAAGGAGAATCCGTGGGACAGAAGTTCAAAAAACAATTTCAACATATCAAACTGTTCTTCAAAAAAAAAAAGTTTCAAAAGGGCGTATTGTCCTCAACACTTCACGATTCTATATTCAAAACGATTAAGGATTATATTCAACCCATTATGAGAGCATTGATTGGGGTTTTGATTCTCCATTTTGGCTTAGATCAACAAAGAAGTGACCTTTGGGTAAAAATGATTTTAGGGGTCATATATGCTGTTTTTTACCTTTTAAGTTCATTTACCTCCCGAAATGCCTATAAAGTGGAAGAAAAGGTGAAAAATACCAAAAAAACATTGGATATCCTCCTTGATGTTATGGCTATCTTTATTCTTTTAGAGGCCATTTTCTATTGGTTAGAGATTCCAGAATTAATCATTATAATTTATATGCTGATATACCTTTTATATAATCTAAGAAGACCGATAATGGTTGGCTACATTGGGGAAATGGCGCCTAATGAACAAAGAGCCACAATTCTTAGTGTTGAAACCCAAACAAAATCAATTTTTATTTTTATTATGGCACCAGTTTTTGGGTATATCGCAGATCAACTAAGTATTGCTTGGCTATTTTTAATGATTTCGATATTAATGCTTGTTTCAAACATCTTTCTAAAGGGAGAAATCAAATTGAGAGAAGAAGATTTAGACTTAGATGAATGAGAAGTTAAGTGAAAATAGAAATAGAACTAAAAAATATTTTATTTCTCAAGATTTTTTTACTATTTATATCTTCCGTGCACGGAGCCATGTTTCCAAAATCAAAGCATTGAAAATCTTAATATGCTGACTGTCTTGGGTTGAGAATGTCAAATATCTGTCGTTTTCGAGCCCTTTTGCCGCGAAAAACATATTTGCCCCATCTGCAAGAATAGTGTATCTATCTTTTTCATCATAAATTCTTAAAGAGATATTGTCAAAAACGCTGAATTCCTCTACGAGTTCCTCTTCTTGGGGATCTGAACTGTCAATATAACAAGAAATTTTAAGATTTACAGATGATTTTACCTCGAAAATATCTAAGTCAAGAAGATCAGTAATGTTGGGCACCGTTAAATTAACATTATGCAAGCTATTATGGAGTATCTCTCGGATACGATTTTTAACTTGTTCTGGGTTTAAGAAAACGGCTTGTTCTGAGGATTCTTTAAGATTAGATATTTCTGTGTGTAATCTTTCAATTTCTTCATCTGCGTGGGCCAAATCTTGAGAAAGCATTTTCGCTTCTTCTTCCAAATTTTGAATAGTTTCATTCTTTTCCTCAATCAGGGCATTTTTTTCCTCTAATTTCGATTTTGTTTCTTCAAAAACACCCATCTCCACGGATTCTGATTTCAATTGCTCTATTTTCCTCTTTTTTTCCTCAAGGGAAGACTTATAGGCTTGCATTTGTTCCTCTTTCATATCGATTTTATCGTTTTTCATATCAATTTGTTGATTTTTCATCTCGATGGTATCTTTGAGGGTTTCAATTTGAGTATCTTTCATCTCAATCTTACTCTTTAAGGTTTCTACTTGGGTTTCCAAATTCTCTTTTTCAATTTTTAAGGTATCTACGAAACTCCTAATTTCCTTGAAAGATTTCGAAACCTCCCTTAGCTCATCATCCTTTTTAAGTAAGAATTTTCGCATGGTTTGTATATCTAAATTCTTATATTTTTCATTTCTATCTGCATCTTGCCTCGAAGAACTTTGATTCGCTTGATAATAATCTCCTTGTTGGGAATTTTCTCCTTGATATAATGCGGGTGAATTTAGTTTTTCCTCCTCCCTTGTCGGGATAGAATTAATATCTAAACCTGTTGTACCCGGTTTGAACCCATCATCTGCTTCAGTTGTGTTGCTCCCATTATTTAGTCCCCCCGAATTAAATAATTCTGAAGGTTTTACATTTTTATCTTCTTTTTCGTCCAATTTCTTTTGCATCCCTGAATATTAATTGTGTTCTTTTTTTTCTTGCTATTAATATTATTTTTGGGTTCAAAAATAAAAATTTTTGTTTTTATAAATAATCCATAAGATTTTAGCATTGAAAAAATAAATATCTATTATATGATGGAAAACAATATTGAAGAAGATTTAGAAGAAAATATTGGCAAGCTCGTAGACGAGAAGTTAGAAGGTCTAAGTGCTGTAAAAGGCATTTCTATTGCTACAAACCTCGCTACTGACATCTATACTAAAATGAAAGATGAGCTTGATGGTGTTTCCAGTCAAAATCTCGTAGCATCAGCAACTTCCTTTCAGTATATTGCTAAAAGTTTATATGAATATTGTTTATCAGAAGAAATACAATCTACATATGTAACTGTTGAAAAATATATTCTTCTATTAGTAATAATTAAAAAAATTGCTGCAACTGTGGTTTTGGATCGTCAATTGGCGGAGCTTGAAGGTATGGCGTCCTATAAGAAATCTATCAAGGAACTGGTCCTTCAAATCAACGCTGTTATTGAAACTACGGATTATGTTGGCGAAGATCCCTTTGTTTCAATTAAAAGGGCGATTCCTACCGCGACTTTAGTTGCCATTATTTCCAAAGAAGGAATGCCCATACGTGTTGAGGGTGATAATATTCAATTACACGAAGCGATGATTGGTTCACAAATTGCGGCACTTTCTAACTCCACTCAAGTAATAATGAACGATTCCATGGATTTCAGTGTGATTGAAGGTAATGCTGGCCATATCATTGTTGTTCAGCTCGATGAAGAGAGAATCTTGGCAGTATCAATTCCCGAAATGGACCAGAGTAAGATTGGCACCTATATAGCAAAAATTAAAGCAATTGTTAAAAAGCAAAAAAAGTAAGAAACAACGAAAAAAATATTTTTTCTTTCTTTAACATCAATTCGAAATTTTATTGATTCCTTTTCTTTTTTTTCGGAAATAAACGTTTAGTTAATTGTGTTTCTTTTGTATCTATATCAAATTCTATTAAGTTTACCTTTGCAAGATCATGACATGCCCGTAATATCATGGCTCCCGCTATTCCGCTTGCATTCTTTAGTTTGTCCACTGTCATTACTTTAGCGTCACCATGAAGTAATTTAAGGATCTTATAATGTGGCTGCGATTGCCATATTTTTTCCAATAACACCCTGTAAATGGCCAATGTGTCTTTAATGTTTTCGAGCTGAATTTCATCCTCCCCGCTGGCTGTTTTAGTAAACTTTTCTAGTTCCCCTTTAATTTGTTCATATTCTTTGAGAAGTTTATGTTGTTCTTCCGTTAATCCTGATATTTTTTGCTCTTGCTCTTTCTTAATTTCCTCGAGCTCCTTTTTTTCTTGCTCCAAATTAATCAAGTCTCTTTTAGTTTTCCTTATAATACCGTCGATTCCTTCAAACATCTGATTCATGTTCGATTTAGCACTAATCATGAGATCAAGAGCAGCATCAAGTTTTTCGATATCCGATTTTTTAGTTTCTTCCATATTTGTCTTTTGTTTTTCATAAAGATAAATGTATGTTGATTTCTCTTTTTCTTATATTTTTTCATTGCTTTTTTTCTTAAGGGGCTATTATAATGATTTAAAAAAATTGTTTCATTACTTGTTACATGCACAACCATAGTGCTAAATTTGTTTTTGTTACGGGCGGAGTTATGTCTGGTATTGGGAAAGGAGTAACTACCGCCTCTATTGCGAAATTAATGCAATTTAGGGGCTTTAATGTTTCTGCATTAAAAATTGACCCGTATTTAAATGTGGATCCGGGCACTTTAAATCCAGTTGAACATGGTGAATGTTTTGTTACCGACCAAGTTTGGGATTTTTCACCAGTTGATGAAAAAATTGCCAACGATTCCCTTATAGGCACTACAACCAAGATTGCCGAATTGGATCAAGATTTTGGGACATATGAGCGCTTTTTGGATATCAATATTCACCCCTCCCATAATATTACATCTGGTCAAATATATTTTGAAACTATTCTCAAAGAACGTAAAGGAGAATACTTAGGAAAAACGGTACAAATTATTCCCCATTGTACAGATATGATAAAAAATAGAATTCTACAAGTGGCGGAAGAAGAGGACTTAGATGTACTAATTACTGAGATTGGGGGCACTGTAGGAGATGTAGAATCTCAAGTCTTTCTTGAGAGTATTCGACAGCTAAGGCTTCAATTACCCAAATCGGATGTTGCCTTAGTACATGTCACGGTCGTCCCCTATTCAAAAGCCGTAGGTGAATTGAAGAGTAAGCCCACTCAACATTCTGTAAAATACTTGCAAGGGGCCGGTCTTCAACCCGACTTTCTTGTATGCAGGACTGAAAAGGAGATGTATCCTGCTATTCAAAATAAAATCTCTCTCTTTTCTAATGTGAAAGTTGATCATGTTATTTCAAATCCCGACATTGAATGTATCTATGAGCTTCCTCTAATTTTGGAGAATCAAAAATTTGGAGATCTTCTTGGTGCGAGATTAGATTTGAAAACACGATTAGTCGAAGAAAATCTCTACGGAGATTGGGTGAAAACTGCAAAATTATACACAAAGAACTACGATACCACAATAAAGATTGCCATGCCTGGAAAATACGTGGATAACAAGGACTCTTATGTCTCCATTTATGAAGCAATTACTCATGCTTGTGCCCATGAATCTGTTAATCCCGAAATAATATTTGTTGATGTGGAGGAGGATAATTTTAGAGATGAACTTTCAAAATGTGATGGGATTCTTTTAACACCGGGATTTGGAACCCGGGGTGTAGAAGGCATGATACAATCTGCACGATTTGCAATTAACCAGAAAATCCCATTTTTGGGTATTTGTTTTGGAGCCCAATTATTTTACGTTTCATTTATGCGATATGTAATGGATTTCAAAAATGCACATTCTACAGAAATCGCTCCCGAATGTACAGAACCAGTAGTTTCTCTTATGGAGGATCAAAAAGATGTGTCCTCTTACGGAGGTACCATGCGTTTAGGCGGATATGATATCTTTATAGAGGATGATACAAAACTCTTCGAGGCTTATGGCAGATCTAAAATAAGAGAGAGATTCCGACATCGATATCATATAAATGAAAGATATTGCAATGAAGAAGCCCTAAAAAGGGGAATGATTATTTCTGCCTATGATCAGACAAAAAGGATAGTTAATGCGATTGAGCTAAGCGATGATATTCATCCTTGGATGGTTGGAACCCAGTTTCATCCAGAGTACACCTCAAGACCTAATAAACCCTCGCCGATATATAGACACTTTATCAAAGCAATTTTAAGAGAGAAATAGGTAAGAAAGAAATAGATAAAAAAAATTTTTTTTAAGTCATTATATATTTTAAAAAGTACTTTTCCATTCTTGAATTTTCTCATAACATAATTCAATCAGGTCATCATTTACGGGAACCCCTTTCTTATATTGATATTTGCCAGCCACCATAAGCATATCGAAAAATATTTTACTAAATGGTTTGAAATTTGATACTTCTTGTTTTGCTTTTGTGATAAGATTTCCAACCTCTGCTTGGGTTTCAGCATTTTCAATATTGACCATAAGATTTGTGAGGACATCTTTTGCCCCTCTCACGTTTTCAACTAGTGTCCATCCTGAGATTCCCTCTCCCTTTGTGGTTTTTTGTTCCATTTCTTCTTTGGTTGGTTTATATTCGATTTTTTGTTTTGGTTTTGAGGGTAAAGGGGTTAAACCTTCATCCGAAATATCTTTATCTTCTTTTTTTGTATCTTGATTTTCCGATTCCGAGGTTTTTTGTTTTGGTTTTGAGGGTAAAGGTGAAAGAGCCTCTTCTTTTTCTTCCAGTTCCGGCATTTGTTCAGGTTTCGGTGGTTGTTCCGGTTCCGGTGGTTGTTCTTGTTTCGGCGGTTGTTCCGGTTCCGGTG
>CAZEPC010000268.1:0-6808 GCA_964513765.1 uncultured archaeon | reverse complement strand
AAGCAGCCAGAAGAATAATGGGCATTGATCCAGAAAAAATTGCATCGTTGGGCGATAATGTGCTGAAATGTATTAATGAACTAGTCCAAAAAACAGTTGAAACCACAAAACTGCTTTTTAATGCGGTGAAAAGACTCCCAGAAAGTACAATTGAAGAAACAATAAAGGCAACCGATCAAATCCAAGAGCATGAACATGAATGCGATAAAATCCATTCGGAAATATATAAAAAAATAAACGTTCTTGAAGATTTTCAGATGAATCCATTTATCGCAATTCAGATATCCAAATTCATAGATTTAATTGAAAATATCTCCAATAAGATAGAAGATGTCTCGGATTACATAGAATTATTAAAAACTATAGAATAAAAAAGTATTCCGAAAGGATAAGAAATATACATATTGATGATTATTGATTATTCTGACTCTTCTTCAACTTCAATTTTTACATTTTTTGATTGCGTTTTTTCAAAGGATACCTCAAGCAATCCTTTTTCTATTTTTGCTTTTACGGTCTCGGGAGGAATCTCGGAACCAACCGGTATCCTCATATCGATCGGCCGGGCCCAAAAGAACCTATTTCCCATTTTTCTTTGGAATTCAGGTGTATCTATATCCATTTGGGGAATATCATCTCGATCCGCTTGAATTAATAATTCCTTGCCCCTTACCGATATATTCACATCGTCCTTACCGTATCCAGGCAAAGGAACCGTTATAATCACTTTATTTTCATGCTCTTGAATATCGTAGGGCATCATTTTTGTAAACTTTTTCAGCATTCCACCAAATCGTTTCATCAAATTTTCAAGTGGAGGAAAATCTTGGGCATCAAAACCGGAAAAGCCGAAATTGAAGCCATCCCACCCCGAACCACGTGGATTTTCCGAGTGTTTACTCACTTCTATACAACTCCTAATAGTTTTTCTTGTCTTCTACGTTTATATTCCTCAATTTCTTTGTCAGATGGAGTCATCTCTTCGTGATAATCCTTTAAAGCCAACATCGGGTTTTCTTTTTCCAATTTTTCAATTATTGTTTCATTTTTCCTAAATGTTTTGTGTTGTTCGTCTTTTGATTTATTCATTTTTTTCATCTTCTTGTTCATCTCCGTCAATAATAGGAATATCAACCCATTCTTTGGTCTCTTGTTTGCATTCTTCGATTTTTTTATCAATTTCTTGCAGTCTTTCATCAAGGACAGACATTTGCTTTTTGTATTTTTGTTTAATTCTCTTTTTCAGAGCCTTTAATCTTCCTTTCATGTTCTTAAGCCGATGTAAAGATTCCGAAACACCAGCACAAGAATCAAATTCCTCTAAACCAAACATATGATTTAAATTAAAACAATTCATGAAACTAAAATCAAAGGGAATCTCCTTAAGAAAATCTGATTGCTTTTGAAAAGGCAAGGAATTTGTTAATAGCCGAAAGAGATTAGGAATAAATTTAGAATTTTTCAGTAAAAGATTGGGAATGCTCTTAACCATTTTATTATTTCCCTTCTCTGTAATGTGAAATTCTTGGTCATCTTTTGCTACAAAACCAATCTCTTTCAAGTTGTTTAACTTGGGATAAATTGTTCCGGGGCTAATATTTGTACCCAGCATCTCATTCATCTCCTTAGTCACGGCATAGCCCGTCATTCCTTCTTTTGTTTGGCTAAGAATAGACAAGATAATTAATTCAAGATGTTTTCGTGGGATCATAAAATCATTCCTATTGATATTCGGATTTTGAATAATAAATAGTATTCGATTTCGAATATATTTACTAAATAACTAATGCAATTTGTATAATATAAATATTCGTATTCGAATTGATATATGGATGATATGTTCGTATTCGAATAATGAAAAATAGAATGAACACCTAAAGCCCCAAATCTCTTGGAAATTTGATTAATTTCAAATATTATATATTTTTAGAGGCTTTAACCAACTTTAAATTTGCTTCTAAGTTTAGAACTGCATAGGAACACCGATTGTACAAAGGCTTTAAGAGAAGGCCTAGAATCTAAGGCTTTTTATGAAAATTTTTCCTTTTCACTATATGAGTAAAAAACCAAACATTGTATTCTTTTTCACAGACGATCAACGGTTTGACACCATTCACGCATTGGGAAACGATCTAATTAAAACACCCAACATGGATCGCTTAGTCAAGATGGGAACCACCTTCACCCACGGCCATATTCCAAGCGGTACCAGCGGAGCGGTATGTATGCCCAGCCGGGCGATGGTTATGACGGGAAGAACACTTTTTAGGATTGAGGGACAGGGAAAAACGATACCTCCCGATCATGTTCAATTAGGTGATGCTCTCCAAAAAGAGGGAGAATATGAGACCTATGTAATTGGAAAGTGGCACAACGGCAAGGATTCAATCAATAGAGGATTTAATAACGGAAAAAATATATTTTTCGGAGGAATGTCCGATCATTGGAATGTTCCCTGCCACGATTACGATCCAGAGGGTATTTATCAAGGGAATTGCCCCTATATTGATGATTTTAAGCATACAAACGAGATAGAAACACGGGATTATGATCATAAATATGAAGGTGTTCATTCAAGCGAGTTCATTGCCAGAACGGCATCCGAATACATCAGAAATTACAATAAAGCAAATCCGTTTTTTGTTTATATGGCCTATTTGGCCCCTCATGATCCACGTACCATGCCAAAAAGATTTTTAAAAATGTACGAGGAGGAGGATTTTGACCTTCCGCCTAATTTTCTTAAGGAACATCCCTTTGAAAATGGCCATTTAAATGGAAGGGATGAACGATTGGCAGACCGGCCTCGGGACCCCGAAGTGATTAAGAGGCACATTAAGGAATATTATGCGATGATTTCCCACTTGGATTTTGAGATCGGGCGCGTGCTGGACACATTGCAGGAAAAAGGAATATTGGAAGAAACCATTATAGTACTTGCAGGCGATAACGGCTTGGCAGTCGGACAACATGGACTGATGGGGAAACAAAATTGTTATGAGCATTCAAACAGAGTCCCTCTCATTTTTGCTGGACCAAATATTCCTAAAAATCATAAAACCGATGCTTACGCGTATCTTTTGGATATTTACCCTACATTATGCGACCTTATTGATATTCCAACCCCAAATACGGTAGATGGAAAGAGTTTAGTCCCCGCAATGCAAGATAAGGAAGTGAAAATTCGTTCGCATATGTTTTATGCTTTCACCAAATATCAACGGGCTGTAAAAGATAGAAAATATAAATTAATTGAGTATGTAGTGAAGGGAACACATATTAAAACTCAACTCTTTGATCTCGAAAATGACCCTTGGGAGACGAATAATTTAGCAGAAGGAGCAACTAAAGAGAAATATAAAGACACCATTGAGAGACTAAGAGATAAGTTGGTGGAATATCGGGACAATTGGGAGGAACTGGATACATATTGGGGTAAAATATTCTGGAGAGGGTTTGTGAAGAAATTTCCAAAATATAGTAATGAATTTTTGAATAATTATGGATTTTCTGGGGAATTGAAAACCCGATTTGCCAGATTAAAAAATAATATACGCAGTTTATTTAAATAGATTAACCTGACTTATCCATTTTTTCCCCTTTTCTTTTTTCATTAAGTTCTTACATATCCTCATAAAAAGCAAAAAATATCTTTATTAAGCCCAGCTTCTAACTAGCATGTGAGAGGATATGGATTTTAAAACAAGCTTTAAGAAAAAGTTTGAAGCCCACCGAGTTAAGGAAGAAAAAGAGCCTATTGAAATCTTGCTTGAGGGACAATATAAAGACGCCTACGAAACATTACAAGACGCCTATAACGCGGGCTTATATGTAGGGATTGTAGGTCCCGTAGGATGTGGAAAAACCGCCCTTTGCCGAAAATTCTCCGATGATCAAGAAATTGGATTTTCTTGGGTGACTTTCAGCGATCTTATTCGTCCGGCAACCTTGATTGGCACCTTTGATCCCACTTTAGTCTTTAAGATGGGATATTCCGTGGACTCTTTCATTCCGGGTCCATTTACAAGAGCTGCTTTAGAGGGATCCATATTTTTCGGCAATGAAATAAATCGGGGAGAGGAATATGTCCTTAACTCCCTTTTAGATGCATTAGAAGAGAAGCGCCTTTATATACCCCAATTGAAAAGCTGGGTCAATGTGGACAAGGATTTCTTTTTTATCGCTGCCATGAATCCACAAGAATTACGCGGCACCAGAGTCCTCCCCCAAGCATTTAAAGACAGAATTGGGGTGTGGATTACCCTACAATATCCGAAAATGGATTTAGAAAAGAAGATAGTAAAAGTTAACGCACCCGAGATCAATTTACCAACTGAAATTTTAGATTTAATCGTCCAAATCGTATCTTCTACGAGGAAAAACTCGAAAATTTCCAGAGGGGGATCGGTGAGAGCATCTATTGCTTTTGCAAAATTGTTGGGTCAAAGGGTGGCCAGACTCGAGAAGAAAGCGGATAAAAAGATGATCCAAGAGGTAGGAAAACTAGTTTTGGGTCAAACTCTAGAATTTGGTCCGGGCATTGACGGCAATCTTTACGTGGAAAAATTAATTACGATGAAAATACAAGAGGCGAATCTGAATTAATGTTTCATTTGGGATTCCATCCCTTGGAATTTATCGTGTATTTCATTCATGAAATGAGAAATCAAGAGAATGTTCGACATGCACCCAGTACCCGACAGGCAATTTTTTTCATTAAACTTCTAGTTAGTCAATATCTGCGAACAGGAAAGATTAAGATTCATGATATCATTGATCTCGCGGTTAATACCACCTATTACGAGGATCAAGACATTGCCAGAGAATTGGCCTATAAAATTCTTGTTAATATGATAAATGAGGACATATTGGAGGGAAAAGGAGTATATTCTATCAAGGCGTCCCTTAAAATGTTGGAAACCAATCTCATTATGGAAGATTACTTCAAAGATCCCGACATACTTCAAAAATTATTGGATTTAAACTACGAGGAAATGGATTGGGAATCCCTCACGGATATTATTTACGAAACCAAACAATCCGGAAATGGATTGGAACTGAAGGATATAGAATTAATGCATGCTTTAGGCACCTTGGAGAAATA
Source organism: uncultured archaeon (assembly GCA_964513765.1). Lineage (GTDB taxonomy): Archaea > Asgardarchaeota > Lokiarchaeia > Sigyniarchaeales > Promethearchaeaceae > CAZEPC01. The sequence goes on along the minus strand of CAZEPC010000268.1, from coordinate 1,704 downwards.
TAAAGAAAGAATTCAACAAGAAGGGGGCCAACTGCAAAAAATACTCTCCCAATACCTCACGGGAGAAGAATCATGGAAAAAACAGATGAACGAATTATTGGAAAAAGACATTGAAAAATACGGGGAAATTGCGTCTGAATTAGCCGATTCAATTGAAGATATCGAAGAAATTAAGGACATATTGAATCAAGCATTAAAAAAGCACAAACAGCTTGAAAAATTCAAAAAGGCCATGGATAAGAGAAAGAAAAAGAAAGGCAAAAAAAAGAAGGGAACATCTGAACAAAAAAGGCAAGGATGCAAAAACAAAAGGACCGAGTATTTTGACACCCAAGAATACCAAAATAACGATATGGGTGAGCTAAAGTATGCAGAAAAATATATGGAACCCCCTCCTTCGGAGATAGAAAAAATAAATAATGCATTGAAATCGGTATGTAAGGATTTACGGGATTTGGATGAAGCAAATCGGTCGGACTTTTTGGAACACTTCATCAAGAACATCCCCGAATCCTTCAAGGAGAATCTTAATATAGAGGATTATCTGGAACTTTATCCGGACAACAAAATGGGGCAAGAGGAATTTGAAACTAACATCAAAGAAACCCTACAATCAATGGGAAGAAAGGAAAAACAGCAATTACTCTCGAAATTATCTAAAAAACGGGAGGCTTTAAGTCCTTCTAACAGTGATTTGCATTCCACATTAAGCAACGTGATGAAAGATGTTGCAGAATCAATTTTAGAGAAAGAAAAAAGACCCCAATCATTCCAAAGTATCTTGAAAAATATGTTGGAGGATGGAGTTCCGATGGATATGTCTAAGATGGAAAAAATGGCTCAAAATGCCGGCATCAGTTCAAATCAATTTCAAAAAATTACCCAAAAGAAAACTGAGCAACTAAATCAGATGATCGAGGGAAATATCGATGATTATGAAAAGTATGCTCAAATCATCCAATATGAAGCAGAAAAATGGGAAGGAGGAGACAGATTCAAGGAAATAACAGTAAAAGGTGCAGCAAAAAGTATCCCGTCCCTACTTTCTGCTTTGGCCAATTATGACTTGGAAAAAACCACAAAATTCATGAAACAAAGAGGATACTCCACCCAAAAAGACATAGAAACGCTTATTAAAGGATTGGCGGCGGGCTCGGGCTCTGGAATTATACAACAATGGTTTAATGCCCGTGATGACATTCCCGATGTCTTTTTTGAGCCAATTCAAAGTTTTACCAAGCAAAGACTCCTAGATCTTTCGCTTTTTTATGCAAAAAGCCATTTTGGATTTATTCACAACGGCAATATTCTAAGTACTAATCAGCTACGAACCTATCGAGATGGTGATTCTCTTGAGAATATTGATATTGAAGCAACCTTAGATAACCTTATTGGGCAAGGAAAGCGACTTAAATATATTCAACCACCCGATATCCTATGTAAAAAAGAACGTGAACAAACGCTTAAGGTACTCATTCTTATTGATACATCCGGATCCATGGATGGTGAAAAGATGCTCAACGCATCACTTTCTAGTACAATATTACTCTATTTACTAAACGCAGACGATTTGGCGATCCTTTCTTTTGCCTCCGACACTTATGAATTAAAAAAATTTAAAGAAAATATCCCTCTTAAGTCCCTTTCAAAAACCCTCCTATCCTTAAAAGCGGAGGGGGGTACAATTATCACTCCTGCTTTGGA
>CAZEPC010000267.1:0-6822 GCA_964513765.1 uncultured archaeon | reverse complement strand
GGATCTTTATAAAAGAGTATTTCGGCTTTTGGTGTGGAAAGAACACTGTTTTCGACGATAGCACCTGCAGGGTAATCGTTAAAAATAATATCACAATATTTTTTAGCTTTCAAAATTCCTATCAGTTGATCAACAGCAAATTTACCAATATCGGCAATCCCTGGCATTCCAATTATACACAAGGGATTGTTTAACGATTCCTTTTCGATTTCATTGAATAAAATAAACCTAAAATTTTTCATATCTTTGTTCTCCATTTAATTGTTTAATCTCAAAAATATCTAAAGCAAACTTAAATAAGATTAGTTTTTTTCATTTAGATATTTGTATTCATATACAATGATATCATTTTTTATCTATTAAATTGAAAACAATATAAGAAGAATATCTAGATATTATTATAGAAAGTTTGATTTTTTTTTTTAGAATGCAAGAGAGATTTGAGTGTTTTAGATGCGGGAAATGTTGTCATGAAATAGAAGAAAAAAGTCCTGGCATTTATAAAAGAATCCCAATATACCCCGAAGAAGCAGATATTTTAGAAGAAATTGCCAAAAAAAGAGAAATTCCCCTTAAAATGATAGAAGATCTAGTATTTCCAGATATAAAAAATAAAAAAATATTGGTTTTAACATGGAGAATTATATTGGAAAAAAATGAAGTTTGTCCATTTTATGGAAAGAATAAAGGATGTACCATACATGAAAAAAAGCCACTTGCTTGTAGGGCATATCCATTGGCAATTAAAAGGGTAGATGCATTTAATATGAAGATTGATATTGATCCTCTGTGTTCTTTTACTATTCAGAGAAGAAAAAAGCTTGAAAATATTAATGCTGAAAAACTTAAGCAGATTTATAAAGATGAATATAAATGGGCAATGAAAATGCTAAAAAGAAATAAAAAAGCAATAATGAAGATAAGAAAAAGAGAATATACAAATCAAATTGAAATACCCAGGGAAATTACACCTGAAGATTACAATCAATATTTAAAAAATTGGGAGAGAAAAATACTTTGATTAAAAATAATCGAAACTTTGTTTCATTGCTTTCAACTGGTTTGGATAGTCCGATTGCCACTTATATCTTTCTGAAAAGAGGGTTTAACTGTAATGCCATAAGTTTTATTAATTCAAGAAAAGAAAATCAAATGAATCGAGAAAAAATTATAAAAACAGCTAATAGATTAAAAAAATTGACCCAAAATGAAATTTCAATCCATTTGATATATTTTGAAAAAGTTTTAAATTATTTTAGAAAAAATTGCAAAGATAAAATTAGATGTCTCTTATGTAAAAGAACTATGATTAATTTTGCACAAGATTTAGCTCAAAAATCGAATTCCGAATGTATCATAATGGGGGATATTCTCGGAGAACAAGCATCTCAAACAATAGATAATCTTTTAGTAGTAAACAAAAAATCCAGATACATCCCAATTATAAGACCACTTATTGGATTCAATAAACTGGATATCATAAAAATGAGTCAAGATTTGGGATTTTATGAAATTAGCTTAATGAAAGAACAAAGTTGTAATTTTAACCCTAAATACCCCGAAACTAGAGCAAAAGTAAAAGAAATTCTTGCAGAAGAATCCAAACTCGAAAAAGAAAAAGTTTTTAGAATAATGCAGAAAAATTGTGAAATCTTAAAAATAGATTAAAACCCAAACTCTCCAACTAAAGGTACAAAAACCACAGAACAAACAATATCTTTGTTTATTTCACCTTGATTTTTCTCTACAACATATAATTTTTGATCCCATCTTTTTTTGCCTACTGGAATACACATTTTACCCCCTTTACCAGATAATTGATTTATTAGGTTTTGATTCATTGTAGGGGATGCCGCGGTGACCAAAATTCTATCATAAGGTGCTCCCTCCTCATAACCAAGTGATCCATCACATACTATAACCTCAATGTTATTGTACTCCAATCTTGAAAAAACATTTCTTGCATTATCGGCCAATTTTTCAATTCTTTCTAAGCTAATTATTTTCCCTTTTTCTCCCACAATCTCAGCCAATAATGCAGCATGGTATCCAGAACCAGTTCCAACTTCTAAAACTTTTTGACCTTTTTTTAAATCCAAATATTCACACATCATTGCATTCATATGCGGAGCGGAGATTGTTTGGCCTTTTCCAATTCTTTGGGGTGAATCAATATAAGCTTGAGATTTAAGACTCTTAACCGGTATGAATTCTTCCCGAGGGACTTTCTTCATAGCGTCATATACTTTTTGGCTCTTAATTACCCCCCTCTTTTTCAAGTCATTGACTAAAGCCAATCTTAGTTTTTCGTAATCCACCATAATCTATTAAATCTTAACTTAATGATCATCTAAAAAGCTTTTGACTTGAGAATAATTAGGCATCCCTTTTCTTGCTCCTAAAAATAAAGATTTTCTTGCTGCTGACGTATTTGCGTATAGACATGCTTTCTCTAAGTTATAACCTTTAATTATATTAAAATAGTCGAAGGCTGCGCAAAATGTATCTCCTGTACCTGTAGTATCAACTGGATCAATCATATATCCAGGTAATCGTAATTTATCGCTCTCAGAAACAGCCATGCAACCATCTTTCCCCAGGGTGATAATGATTTTTTTTTATATCTAGATCTAAAAAATATTTAGCCCATTTAATTGGTTTAACTTTGCCGGTAATTTCCTTTGCACCTTCTTTATTAGGCAATAAAATATCCACATATTTTAGCAATTCCAAAATTCTTTTTTTTTTCCATATTTTTCTATAACTTGTTTTTTCCAAATCCAAAGAGGTTGGAATTTGAGAGATTTTAGCTTTTTTAAAAATTTCCAAAGTCAAATCATAATAGATGGCCGTTGAAGGAATTAAACCAATATTATTCTTTTCAAAAATATTTTCATCAATAATCTCCTTTGAAGGACGAGTTATATACATATAAGGACTTTGAATAATGAATTTTTCGCCTGAGGTTTTAACAACGAAGATAAAATTGACAGGGGTTGGACTGGCTTTTGACTCCAAAAACGAGATGTCAATATTTTCTTTGTAAAATTCAGATTTTAGGAATTTTCCATCTTGATTATCCCCAACCGCGCCGATAAATCCAGTTTTAGCCCCAAGTCGAGACGCGGCAGTCAATTAATTTGCTGTGAACCCACCAGAAAATTTATCTTGACTAATTGAATCAATCTTTTCGTCAGCTTTTGGAAAATGTGGGACTTCAGCAACCCAATCAACCACAACCTCACCAATTCCTAAAATATCAATATTCATAATTTTATTATGTTTATTAAGTAAAAAAAGAGTCATCATTCAATAAATAGGAAGATAAGAGATAAAAAAGGAATATATTATCGAAATTAGAGATAAAAAGAGCGGAACACTTTGAAATTTTCCCACTTTTTTATCAACCATTGTTTTAGGTTTTCCCTTTCCATAATATGAAATAATTATTACAAAAAGAATAGAGAAAAATATTGTTATACTCAAGTTAATAAAACCACTTTCACTAAACCATAGATTTCCGAGAAATAAGGGAATCATTGGTATAATGGAAAGATAAAGAAACATGGAATAACTAAAATCTAACAAACGATTTTGATTAAAAATGCTTTGTGATTTCTCATCAAATAAAAATCCGGCATTTAATTGAATAGAGGACTGTCTGAAAAAGCCTATAATACTTGAGAGATAAGTTATAAATGAGAGGGGATTTATAATTAAAAAGATTGCAGGGATATCATATCCGAATAACACAATGTAGTGATTTTTTTGGAATTCTATTATACTCCTAAAATTAAAAATAGTGATTTCTTCCATATTGGAATCATAAAAATTAAGAAGAATAAAATTAGAAATTGTGGATAATATAAGGGGAAGTAAATAGTATATATATTTTGAACTAATTGCTTTAATCGTTTCCCTAAAGGATTTATTATATTCTACAGAGAAAAAAATCATAGAGAAAAATGGAATTAGCAAAAGAACAAAAAAAATCACAAAGAAACTATAAGAATAGGTATAAAAGAAAGATTGGTAACTTATTGGATAAACCAAAAAAGCCATTGAACTTAGGATTAACAAAATAATGATTGAAACTGAAAATATTCTTATTTTGGTATATTTGGATTTTTTTTCTTTCACATTGATTGTTTTCTTCCTATTTATGGAATCTTTTTTAATAATATTGAATAATCTCCAATTTAAATATCCAAAAAACATAAACAAGAAAACTTTCAAAACAATCATTTGAATAGACATTATTAATTTAAATTCATTATTTTTTCCTAATAAAATTGTTGAAATATTTTATTTTACCAAAATTTAAGTCCTTGGTTAAGAAATAAACTCACATCAAAGTTCTCTCAAAAAATTTTAAACAAAGAGAAAAAAAGATAAATTACAAACTTAAAATCCAAAAAGAAAGATAAATAATTATTCAATCTAATTGTTTTCCATAAGATGAACTATTCTTTTTGATTCTTTTATGGGATCCAATTTTTCAAAATTTGTGGCATTAATTTCATACCTCCCTGAAAAATCGGAATATTTACCCCTTCCCTCAAATATAAATTCTTTTCCAAGAAGATCTAAGTTTTTTTGTTTGAGAAAATCATCGAATTGGTTTTGCTCCTTTAAAAGAGTAATTCTATCAGCAGTTTCTTCGATAAAATCAGATGCCAAATCTCCAAAAAATGTTACTCTAATCGTGCTGCTTCCATCATCTACGATGCAATTCAAAACCATTCGATTAATCTTATCGAATTCTTCATCACAAGTGCAATTATCCCCTTTTCTTCCACAGTTTTCACAAGCTTTATACACATATATTCTATTTAGAGGTTTTATAATCGTACCTTTGAATTGATAATTCTGATTGGAATCAATATCTTCAATATCTGATCTATTTTCTGTATCATATTTTTCTTTAAAATCATTTTGGGCAGTATTTTGAGTAGATCTCGATTTCTTGTCAATTTTTATTTCCCCCATTTCTTTTTCTATTTTTTTAATTTCTCCCTTTCTTGATAAATTAGCTTCAGTTTGTTTTGAATATGAATTGAATTTGGTATAAACACCACTAATTTTAATTACATCCCCTTTTTCATAATTATCTTCTAAAACTTGGTCTTCCCAAAGATTTATTTTTACAGATGCAGTTTCATCTGCAATTAATACACCTTGAACTTTCTTTTGGGAGCCATTTTTAAGGGAAACTGTCCTTGGTTCTTCTTTCTCGACGATCTTTGCCTCGATATCACCATATGCATTATTATCAACCAGCTTTTTTATCGAAAGTGTTTGATTCTCTTCCTCAAGATTTTGATCTACATTTTCTACAATTTTTATTTTAGAATTTGGAGTTAAAGCTAAATCAATTTTATTTTTATCTCTAAAATTGGTTTTAGGTTTTAGCTCCGTAATCCTAACTGTTTGTCCAATTTTTAAATCTTCTAATCTTTCAACATCTTCGTTCCAAAATGTGATATAAGTAATATCATCGCCCGCATCAAGACCTAATGAAGCTCTTTTTCCTTTTTTACCAGTTTTAGAACTTGTAAATTCTCTAACTGGGCTGATATATTTTACTTTCTCCTCCACATTAACTAAAGGCAGATTTAAATTAACATCTTGAATATTTGTTATTTTTATTTTATTATCTGCTTTTTCAGGTATTTTTTGCATATCCACATTATCAGGTTCCAATTGAATGCGACTCTTATTGCCAATATTTAATTCCAAACCACCGTAATAACCTTCTTTAACCAGCCCGTTTACAATCCTAATGATTGAATTCTTCGCGAAGCTTTCCTCTTCAATTACATTTGTGTTATGTCCCCATGCAACACATCGAATCATTCCAGTGTTATCAGCAATGACAAAAGGCAACAAAACACCTTCCCCACCATCTGATCGATTAAATTTCTTCTTTCTTCCGATAGACCGTATTCTTCCAACAACGGAAACATAAGTTCGCGGTTTAACATTTTCAATCGAAACCTCCGTCTCAACATTTGATTCATCTTGAGAATCTTTAAGATTAACCCCAAGCTTTTTTGCCACGAGTATCAGAGCTCCTTCTTCATCAATTAAACCACTCATTTCCTCAATATTTTCATCAATCTTTTTTTTAATTTGTTCCCTTGATAATCCCGTTTTCTCAATAATTTTTTCCATTGTTGTTTCTATATCGATTTTAGACACCTCAAGCTTATTGTGTAGGTATGTAATTTAGATCTATTTTTTACATAAAAAATTTCTTATTAAAGAAAAAGCACCCCAAAAATTTTTCAAATCAAACAAAAATATAGAAAAGATAATAATCTAAATCAAAAAAACGCGAGAAAATAGGTTTAAACAATTTTTTCGCGTTGGCCCCTAAAACGAAGAATCAAAAAGATTACGAGGACTGCCCCGACAAGACTCACAGATACTATAGCAAGGATCCGTGTATTTTGTGGATTTCCAAAATCTATCGAACTCATTATTGCATTGAGTATGAAAAATAATATTACCGTTATTACTGCACTAATTAATTTTATATTTCTTCTCAAGTTTTTCCAACTCTATTATTCAGTTTCTCAATTGTTATTTCTTTTCTAAAATATTTAATTATTTTTTTTTTAATTACTTTTTCAATGTTGATATAGTTTTCCTTATAAACATTTTTTTTAAATATCAATTCCAATTTAAATTATGGAAAAATCAATTGGAATTATTGGTTTAGGAACAATGGGAACAGCAATTTTTTCTGCATTACTTAAAGACGATCTGAAATTATTTAAAAACTACAATCTATATGATATTCAAGAAAAAAAAACGGAT
>CAZEPC010000266.1:0-6826 GCA_964513765.1 uncultured archaeon | reverse complement strand
TACCAATTTTTGCCCAAAAAAAAATATTTATATCGTGTATAGCTCAAGTATAATGTTATGAAGAGATATAAGAAAAAAACTTACAAGCGAAACATTGCCATTAAGGTTTCGATTATACTAATGTTAATTATCGGGTTTTTTTCCTCTTTTGCGTATATTTTAAATCGGTACCAAACGGTGGGGGAATTCTATTTGGAAAACCCAACCGAACCCGCTTCGTTCAAAGATGCGGACGAAAGCTTCCTTAGTGAAGTTGCCTATGGGTTAGATACTCGATATGCGAAATACCATTTACCTTTGAATCAGACTGCAGCGGCAATATTTGTGAATGATTCGGCGCAATATGGAGGAAAAGTTTCCTATACAAATGTATCCGAATACGATTTCAGTCAAAATGAGGCATTATGGACCGGGATTGATTTTACAGGGTGGACTTATAAGTATTTGGCAGCCCAACAAGAAGGAAATCAAACGATGGAAAATTTTGCCTTGGACGTCCTTATAAATATGACCACCGGCTTATCCCTCTTGGTGAAGGTACCAAATGGAGGGATCGGTCCAGAATATGGAGGCGAACTGGCCAGAGGTGTCGCCCCACCTGGTGCAGAAGATATTTGGCCAAAGCTTTGGAGAGAACACCCCAAACATTTTAACGGATCGGGAAAGTACTCTAACTGGAGGTATAATTCCTACACTTCAAATGATGAATTTGCTGGATATTATCTTTTCTTGGCAATCGCGACCAAATACTTGCAGGAAATTCCCTATATCAATAACACTATTTCGAAAATAGTCGATCAACTATGCTATAACATGATTCACAATAACTTTTTGGGAATCCATGGAAACGGAGCATTAACAGGTATTGATCAGAAGCCCCGCCTCTTTCACGGCGGTTTTTGGGGACCTTTGCTTTTTAAAATGGGATCTATGTATTTTCCGGAGAAATATACCCGAACTTACCTCCAACTGGTTGCTAATGAGATGTATTACCTAAGTAATTCCGAAGGGGGTACACAGGAGACGATCGCAAATTATTTTGCCTATAATTTCGGGTCATGCGTTTGTATGGCGTTTCTCCTATTGGAAGATCCCGATACCGAGATATGGCAAGTTTATTTCGAGGGATATTATAATACTATGTGGTCATACACCAAATATCATCGTAATGCTTGGTTTAACGCGATATTTTTAATGATCTGTCATGAGAACCAAATTGAAAATAGCGAAATTGAAGAAAATTTACCAGTAATTGCTGAGGACATCAAGGATCAATTGCAAAGATATGCAGAATCCCACTACCCCAATTTGGATTATCTAATAGAGAAGGAACTCCCAGAAGGGTATGAAAAAATTAACCCTGCGGAAAAATTTGTTGAGAGCTTTGGATTAAGCGAGAGTATGCAAGATTTTATGGGGATTGATGCGGACGAAGAGTTTTTGAATAAGCCCCTCACTTTAGAGCATTACGACGCCGATGGGTGGTCATGGAGCGATAACCCCTACCTATGGGAACAAGATAATGATCAGAATTTATTGAAAGAGGAAACTGGTTCAACATATATAGTCCCATACTGGATGACCAGATACTGTGGCTATATCGGAGGAGGAAACTAAGAAAATGGCAAATTTAGAACAAGAACAAGAAATAAACACATCTGAAAACCAAGAAGAAAGTGATGATAGGCAAAAAGATCATGTGGAAAAAGCGGAAACCTCAGAAAGATTGCATTTCTTAAGTGCTCAAAGATATTATATGATTGCGATACTTTCAGCAGTATTCTTTTCTATATATAGCGGCGTGAAATTTGGTTTGGAGATGGGCGGGGTTATCTCCGAGGGAACTTGGTTTACCTTAAAAGGGTTATCCCTATGGTTTCCCACATCAGTGTTAATACTCCCGCTTATTTTCTTGATGTTTTTATACGTCCTCTTTAGTGTAAGATGGGTTACCATTCAAAAAGAAGAAGGTAGCTACTCTGTAAAGGAAAAATATCTATATTTCCGAAAGCAAAAAACCCAAATTTCCGAGGAGAAAGTTCAGTATATCAAGTTTTCCCAAGGGCATTTAGGTCCAAAATTGGCTTGGATTATCCTATTTGGAGCGCATATGATCTATATCCTCACAGAAGGACTGCATATTTTGACCAATCCTCATGTGTTTGGTTACGGTATTATGAATGGGGCATTTTTCCTGACCTCTGGTTTAATTGATGCTCTAATATTAAAATTGATTCTGGTTCCAGGAGAAAATCTCTTGGAAATCCATACAAAAGATGAGATCTATAAGCTAAAAATTAGTTACTGGAAAAGCAATAAGGATATACCCCAAAAAATAAAACAGATTTTTGGATTGAATAAGAAGGAAAACCTAAAAAAAGCAGAAATCACAAGCCCAAAGCTCTCTCTAAACAATATTTCACTTTCAAAATATATTGTCTTGGGAATAATGTTCATAATAATCGGGATTTTGTCAACATCACTTGATATTTTTGCGGGTGCACCCTTGAGGATTAGTTTGTATTACTTAGGCATGATTTATATCACCTTAGGTTATAATCTAAATCCAAATAGTAAGAAAAAAGCAAGAAAAACAAAGGTTATTCAAGATAGAGAAGGAAAGGAGCTTTTCATGAGGAGAAAAGGCACCGGTCGGGATGTCATAGAATATTATCGAAATCCCACATCTCCGAAAGAAAATGAAATAGATTCCGCAATAAGGACAAAAACTATGAATTGGTTGGAGACAATTTTGGTTGTAATAACAATATTATTTTTGGGATGGACACTTAGTGCTTGGTTTAGGTTCTTGCCCTCGCCAATGACATTACAAGGGATTTCGACCTTGATGGTCCTGGGGACTTTGATCCTTTTAGGCGTTCTCATCGATGCTGTGATATCCCCCCAACACAATATAATGGTAGGTAGTGGGGACAAAAAGAGATATATCGAACTTCCCCAAGTCAAAATCCCAGAATTAAACAAAAAACATGATATACTCCAAGGAAGCCCTATTAAAAATTGGTTGGCAACTTGGAAAGCAATTTGGGAAAAACAAAAAAAGACAGTAATATTGAGGACAGGAACCATCTTGGCAGTATTTGGTGTTGGAATCGTTATTGCATTGTTTTGAAGAATGATTTCCCCTAAATTTGTAATCTTAGGGGCTTTTTTTGTCTTTATCAATTCTTTTTTGGACTCTTTTTCATAAGTTTTTGCAATTCTTTAATGAAGTATTCAAGAGAATACTTGAAATCCACTTTCTCCCAATAATAAAGCACAACCACCCAGAGGAATACATTCGAAACGGCAAAAATAATACAATTTACAATCGAACTGTTCCACGCAGGGGCAAAAACCTCTATAAGACGCCTCAAGGATATTGCAACTATTCCTTCAAAGATAAAGATGGTCAAGCTGTGATGACCCGGCCTTTTTAGAGAATTAAACATATTTTTCCTCTTTTTTCTCTTTGCCACGGAACAAAAATCAAAGAAACTCAGCAAAATAATGTAAATGAGACAGAAAATACCCAAAATAAGGTAAGACAAAGAGCTAAAATAGAATGCATCCTGTCCCCAAATATCTCCCCTTCCAGCAACAATCAAACCTCCCGAGTACATATACCCGATCAGTCCCGCGGATCCAATTATAAGACCAAAAATAAGGAGGAAGAGGCGAATCTTTTTTGGGGATTCCTTTTGTGCGATCATAATACCCACCATCGCACCCACCAACCCATACCCCAGAAAAGGAAAGGCAGGGTTTGGATCATTCACAAGTAAAGCCAAGGGAAGGGCCCCGATTGATTCAACCCCGCCCTTTTCAATAAGATCCATCATCACGGGAAACATAAATCCTCGGAGAATTGGCGTTAAAAGAAAGACCACCAAAGAAAGACCCAATAACCACTTATATACCGGCATAGGATTCTCCATCCCGTATTTTTTATAAAGATAATAGAGCGCAATTCCCACCACCAAAACATTAACGGCGATCATCCACAGAGAGCTAGCAAAGAAATATATCTCGGGATGGATACGGGGAATTTCCCCATAATAAATGAGACCAATAATAAGGCTTGTGCGTAAATCAGGGTCATTGGGATCCTCGGTCATAATCGAATTCCCAGTCACCACCGTCCAGATCCAATGAAAGATAAAAATGATGAGAAACGAAAACAAAGCATGTCTTATAATTCGCTTGGGGGGAAAATTCTTTTTCTGACCAATTTTTTGCGGTTTATTTGTGATTTTATCAGTTGATAATTTAGTATCACCAACAGGCTCATCTCCTTTTTTCCTAGAGTTTTTAGAAGTACCTGAATCAGAATTGAGAATCCTTCTGGTGATAATATATCCATGTGCAGATCCCGAAATAAAACCGAAAAGTCCAGCCCACAAGATAAGAAAACCGAATACGACTATAATTGTGGGTAAGGGATCGGCTTCCAGCAATTCATCAATATTAGGATAATGGAATGCAGCATTATGGAGAAAAACCATCGCCAAAATGGCAATTCCCCGCAAAATATCCAAGCTAATAATTCGCTTTTTTTCTTCCATATATCAAAAAAAATACATTTAATTATTAATTTAATTGAACATCAATTAAAAATAATGAAGAAAAATATTTCTTTAATAGGGAAGATCTTCATTATCTAATGGATATCAAGCCCAACGAAAATAAAAAGTGAGAAAAATATGGAACTAATAAGCCAGTTAAAGAGTTTTTTTGGGGAGGGAAAGGAGGATAAATACCTCACCGATGATTTCAATAAGATGGTCGTTATCATCATCATGAATTCCTTGGGATTTTTCTATCTGAGTTTCGTGACCAGTTTTGTGGCAAATAACGTGCTTCGTATTTCTGGCACCAAATTAGGCTTTATTTTCTCAAGTTGGACGATTGGGAATATTATCTCCGCCACGATTGCAGGGATAATCACAGATAAAGTGTCAAAAAAGAAGCTCATCGCCTTGGGTTCCTTCGGGAGAGGTCTCTCCTATTTTATTTGCTTTTTTGGGATAATCTATAGCAATTATAATGCCTATCTAATTGGCTATATCACCCTTGGCTTAGGTGTGGGATTCTATTGGACCCCTTTTGATACCCTTATTTCGGAAAAAAGCCATAAACACCACAGATCATATGCATTCTCCAGGAGATACTTGGGAATAGGATTAGGAAATCTTTTGGGTGGACTCATAGGATTTATTATTCTTAAGATAGCAATGGAACACGCACAAAAACAATATGGGATATATTTCAGCACCCTTATTTTATATGGAATAATGAATTGGGTCGCGGGTATTATATTCATGAAAACCATTGATGAGGATAGAAAATACGAGTACGTTCAGGAAGACACGAGGAAAATTACAGAAGAATGGACGGGCGATCAAACTGCAGTGGCGAACCAAGGAATTTTATCGGATGAGAACGATAAAAAGCAAGAAGAGATAAGTACGAGGGAAATCAATAAAAAACGGTTATATATCGGGTTAGGGCTTTTACTTCTCACTTTTTTCCTCTCAATGACAAATTCCAACATTTCCCAACCATTTTTGCAAATTTACATGATGAACAACATCACGGAAAATGAGATTAATGTAATGCTTATTTATATGCCCTCTGGCATTTTCTCTTTGTTAATCGCACCAAAATTGGGGAATTTAGCCGATGGAATCAACCCGAATTACGGGATCCTCCTCACCAGCACTATTGGGAGCCTTTTAACCTATCTCCTTATATCCACCAACATCCCCTGGCTTTTTGCCATCTTTCTCTGCTTCGATGTGGCCATTGCCAATGTAAATACCTATATACTCAATAATATCATGTCGAGGGTCTCCCGAACCCATCGCGGAAAAGTATTGGGTGCCCGGACCATTTTTCAGAACCTAGGTGCCTTTATCGGTCCAATTTTAGGAGGATTCGTGTATGATGAACTGGGTGATCGATGGCCATTCCTCATATCGATCTTTGTGGAACTTTCTTTAATTGTATTTTACATCAGCGCGTTTAATATAATAAAGAATGAGCTGGAAGAAAAATAGGTTTTGGAAAAAATAAAATCGTTATTGATAAAAAGAACGTAATTAATAATATGTGAAGGAATCTACTTCATCCTCGGTGTATTCATCAATAGAATCACCATCTTTGCCACCTTCGCCATCTTTACCATTTTTACCAACTTTACTATCTTTATGATCATCTTCTTCATCTTCTTCAAATTCAATATCGATGATTTTTTTCTTTTTCTTCTGCTTATCGCTTAAGACGGTCCCCTTTCTTTGAATATCTTGAATAGATTTTGAATTTGGCTGAGAAATCCCACCCATTTGTGGCCCCATCATGGAACTCATCATTTCAGCCATAGTATCGCTGTCCATATCCTCTATGCCCTTATTACCCATCATGATATCGGCCATCTCATTCAATTGTTTATTGTCCATATCAATTCCTTGTCTCTTAAGCATTAAACGGGTAAAGACAGTACTGAACATCTTCTTAATGCGGGTAAAAATTCTATGAAAGAACGAAGAGATTTTACCTCGTTTCTTTTTTTTTCCACCAGATGCTTTACGTTGCCGTGAAATCTCATCTTGAATCATCTTGGCCCAATTATCTCGGGGAACCCCCATCATTTTAAGTTGAGATTTCATTTCTTTTACAATTTGTTTTTCTTCATTACTCAGTGGCATGTTTATTCTTCCTTGCGATTTCTAACTCTATGATTCTAAGTTGGTTGCTCACCACATAAAAAGCATTCATCAATTAATAAAATTCTTATAATACGGGGGCCTTGTGCAATTGAAGAAAA
>CAZEPC010000265.1:0-6853 GCA_964513765.1 uncultured archaeon | reverse complement strand
GCAAGACATGATTAATTATTTAGTTGAAGAATTTAATATTGATCTTGCTTTCATCACTAAGATCAAGAATGAAAAAATCAAATTTATTGTGGTAAATAATAACATTTCCACGAATGAAATCCATCCAGGAAAAGTTTATGATTTATTGGGAACATATTGTGAAAAGACTGTTATGCTGGAAGAAGACGATTTTCATCTAGTTACCAATGCAAAAAAAAATGATGATGGCTTTTATCAAAAAGAAATAGATAATGGGTATTTATCCTATTTGGGTTTTCCTTTATTTCGTTCCAACGGCGAGATTTTTGGGACCCTCTGCGTTGCACATCACGAACCAAAAAACTTTAACTCAGATCAAATATGTTTCATGAAGACTTATAGCGAAATGATTCGTTCTAATCTAATTGCTGCAGAAATGAGATAAATTGAAACCCCACGTCATAAAAGACAGAGGTTCCTACGAATCCAATATGCATTGACTGGCGGGCATATCTTAGCGAGGTCTGTCGTATAAAAACCACTCCACGTGCACAGAAAAGATTCCTCCTTTAATGAGAGTTGATGTTTTTTTGCATTTATCTGAAATTATCTGAAAAATGAAGGAATTCCCAAAATAATTCGAGGACTTGCTCCAAGATTCTGGGGCGGCGATGCTTTTGGACCCGGTTTATCACACTTGCCTGGGATCCATAATCATTTGGATCTATGTTATTGACCCATTGAATAAATTTTCGCTTAATTGCAGTAAATGGTTCATTTAAGATCGGAAATTGTTTTTCTTTAGGAAGATTTGAAATTAATTGAGGGATTATTTCAGAGATATTAATTTGAGACGGAGATAATTCTTTCCTTTCATTTTTTTGATTATGAGGTCCTTTAGTTTTCTTCTTTTTTCTTTTTCTTTTATGTTTCCTCTTTTTCTTTTTTTCCTCTAAGCAAGATGCACAATAATATTTTCCGTAATAGGTCTCCAAATCATCTAAGGGAAATATCTCTCCACATGTATAGCACTTTTTTTCCTCCAGTGATTGGTGTTTTTCAGTTCCAATTTTTGATTTTTCTTTTGATGGGGTTTTTTTAGGAGAAGAAACACTTTTTCCAACTAATTTAACCATTATTCTGGTAAAACCTCCACGATTTCTAATCCCAATTTATGTTTTTCAAGAATCTTATTCAATCTCTCTTGAGGTATTTCTTTCGCCATATCGACAAAAAGACCTCCTAAATCCTGCCAATATTCCTTTGGGCGTGCTTTTTTCCTTAATTCCCTATCAACTACAATACTAAACGAAATTTTATCTCGACTATTCATATTGTCTCTCTCCTTAGAATAGAGTAAAATAGAGTATATAAGTATAACTTTTTTGAGTTCAAAGTCCTTTGTTTAATAGAAAACTACTAAAAATAGAGTAAAATAGAGTAAAATAGAGTAAAATAGAGGAGAGTAAAAAACCAAAATCCTTTAGTTGTATTAATTTCTTAATTATTTAATCATTCAGCTCTATTTTAATCTATATTTTCTTGAACTATCTCTATCCATCATTATATTCTATTCTGTCCTACTTTTCGGTTCCATTAGTGTCCTTTGCTTTCCGACTTCAATTTTCGGTTAAGTTTTTGCTATAATCTATGCATTATTTGTATTTTTTCTATTTATTTAAATGTGATATGATCTGCAAAATATTCATCAAATACAAGATTCTCAATTCAGAGAACTAAATATCAATTTTTATGGATTATGCAATACCAAAAAATATATATGAGCAGAAAGAAATAATCTATACAAAATGAAGCAAATCTTTGAAAACATTGACGTATATATTAACCTCTCCATAAGGCATGTTCTTTCTCTCCTGGATAGAGATTTTGCTTCAAAGACTTTGGGATGTTTTGACAAAAATTACTGGCATTACAAGTATAAAGCATTTCCTAATAGCATGATGCAAACCTATCTCTATAGCCTTTCATCCTATCTTAAATATATTAAAAACAATACCAAAAAATCTCATTTAATTTCTCCAGACTTACTTATAACCTATATAAAAAAGAGCATAGATTATACCCTCAGTATTCAACACAGTGATGGGAGTTGTGATGAACATTATTATTACGAAAAAGCCCAAGTTGCCACTTCTTTTAGTTTATTGGCAATTTTCCGATCTCTTAAAATCCTAAAAAAAGTTGGAAAAAAAGACAGGAAAAACGGCAAAAATGAAAGCAAATTAATCAGATTGAATAAAACTCAAAAATCCAAAGTAAAAAAAAGACTAGAATGGTTAGAAGAAAACCCAGAATTTGTGAAAATAGGCAATCATCAAGCGGGACTTTCTTTAACATTTTTAGAGGCCTTTTTGTATTTTCAGAAATGGAACTGGTTTGAATCATTTGAAGATTCTATTGGTCATTTATTAGATTTACAGACCTCGGAAGGTTGGTTCTACGAATATGAGGGGCTTGACCACGGATACTTGACCCTCACTTTTGATTTTATGAGTCAGATTTTATATAATTTAGAGTATGAGATTCCTCTTTTAGAATATTCACAATCCCAAAGAAAGCAAATTGAGATCGTTAAATCCAGAATACAGAATGCTCTCAGTAATCTAATTGGGTTTTTAGAAAAATCATTTGTCCCAAGGCTTATATTTCCCTTGGGAAATTTGGGTAATCGAAATAACTTCCATCTCTTTTTATCCGGTTTTTGTACGATTTTAAAAAAAGACCTTTTCCCTACTAAATCAAAAAAACACCAAATAAAGCGACTATTCAATTCTATAATCCATAGTATACTTTATTCAAGAAAGGATATGGAAATTATCAACGATGATCTTTATTTGCATTTCCAATTGAACGATATTTTGCCACATCTTGATTTTTTAAAAGAGCATATTGAGTTTATCAGAAAGCTGCCAAAAGATTATGATGAATATGGGGATTCCTATCCTCTTGTCCGTGATCGTGAATGTAACCAAGACGATGAACGGAGCCAAGCGAGGGAACGCTGCCAAGACCGTGGAAGGGGTCAAGATAATGAACAAAACCACCAAGAACCAGAAAATACCAAAACTGACAATAATAACAATAAAAATCTTGATTCAAATGAATTTATGATTCAACAGACAGAAGAGAAAATATTCAAACGGGCAAAATTATGGATCCAACCTCTTAGCACGGGTATTTTCGTATCCAGTTTTCAAAATGGTACCAATTTCACGTATATCTCGACTTTCGGGACTAAAGAAACCAAAAACACTAAAATCTCCAAGAGATTAGAGAAAGAGGAAGAGAATCGGATACAAAATCATACAGGTTACTTAATAGTCTTAAAAAACGGAACTAATTTTCACAGCAATAAACTCTCTGGTATTTCAACAACGATTAAGCAATTTGAGGGAAATAAAAGGGACAAATTGGCGGAAGTTACTATTAAAGGATGTTTTACAAGGTATAAAAAACAGTATCTCTCTAGATGGAAGCAAATTGGATTGAATCTGTTGGGATTGACCTTATTTCGGGTGGATAAAATCCATAATTGGATTAGAAAAAATCTTATACAAAGGTTAGTGAAAAAGGGCAACAAAAAAGAGGAAAACAATTTTCAGATAAAAAGAAAAGAAGTTCTTTTCCTTTCCGAAAAAACTAAATCCGCTTGCAATGAAGAAAACCCAAAAAAAATCAAATCCATTCAGGTTTATGATAATATCATAATTAAAAAAAACAAATACAAAAAAATCAAAAATATTTACCTCACCAAAGGAATAAACACCAATTATGTTCCCTCTGGCCAAAATTTCGTAAAAGATCAGTATGGAAAACTAAAAAAGCTCCGATGGAAAAATCTAACATCCCGAATACCGGATGGATCCTATAAGTTAACATTGAGGAGAGAATTCAAATAAAAAGGAACAATAAAAATAAATCATTCTTTTTTGAGGATGAATATATTGAAACGTTCATTTTTGATTGTTTTTTCAAGAGCAAATTCAATATCACCGAAATACTTACAAGGATCAACAAAATCCGGATGATTTGAGGTTTTTCTCTTAATTTGGGAGATGCCTTTTTTAGTAAATTCGAAAATAACTAGTTTTCCTTTAGGTTTTAGAACCCGAAATACATCCTTTAATACCTCATATTTCTTTTTAAAATGATGAAAACTTCCATAAATAAACACAAAATTGAAAGATGAATCATTAAAGGGCATTCTTTCGCCCCGAAAATGTCTAAAAGTAATTTTTTCTCGGACACCTGCTTTTTTTGCAGAAGTTTCCCAGTCCGCCCAATTATCGCCTTTTGGCTCCCCCGTCAGAACATCCAAACCAAATGCTGCCAAATGAATTGCCATTATCCCATTGCCAGTCCCAATATCAAGAATTGAATCATTGGGGCTTATATCCAAATAATCCAATACTTTCGTGATCATAGGAGAATTCTTGGTGATATGTTCCCCTAACACATCCAAACTATCCTTTATTTGCATATGGAACATGAAAAAATTCTTACATTTAATCTTTCAGACTTTAATCTAAAAGTAGGGGGTTTAGTATTTATAAAAAAAAAGTTAGAAACCAAAATTGAAGCCTCCCACCCTAAAGGGACAGGGACTTCTTTCGCATTTCGTTAAAAAAGATTTCCGGTATTCATTTTCAATTATCAGATGCAATTATCTTTTTCATTAGCTTTTTTCGATTATCGAATCAATCCGTGGCTCTCTAATAATTCAATTGCCTTTTTAGATTCGCTTATGTCCTCCACTTTGTTATTGACTTGTTTAAAGAAAACTTTTTTTAGCAGTTCCTTTTTCTTTTTGGGAATTCCGTGGATACCATCAATATTAACCATATCAGATTTCAAATAAGCAACTTTAGCACAAAGATTCATTGTTCGTGGGTCCTCTAATAATTTGTCCAGAAAGGGAGCAGATTCTTGGATGATTTTTTGATCCTCTTCTGTTAAAATATTTTCTTTATCTTCGGAATTATAATAATCTTTATACTTTGTAAGCATATGGATGGATTTTAGATAATAACAATAGGGGCCATCTTTATACCAATGAAAATTATATTGGGTTTGAAGCCCAAATATTTTGAGAAAATAGAAAAGATGTTGAATTTTCCTGTCATTTTTCTCATTTCTATCAAAGGCATCTATACCAAAAAAATTGCATATTTGAATTAGTCGTATTAAATGATTTTTCTCTTCTTTCATCTCAATTTTCTCCCTCTAATTTCTCGATTATGAAAATCTAAAAAATCCTACAAAATATTCAAATTCATATTTCTGTTTTCTTTTGTTTTTTGGAATTTTTAATATATTTTCTTTTGATAAGTTACATTTTTATTATAAATATGGAAAAAGATACCTAAAAAAATTATGCGATATTTTATAATAAAATATAAATTATCCAAGGAATATAAGGAAGAGTTGAGTATGATTACAAAATAATTGAGGCTATTGAGCCAGCCTAATTTGAAGAATCCATAGTTTTCCATCGTGATCAAAGGTCCATTCTATATCAACAGGAAGATTGATTTTCTTCTCTATAGATAGGGAAATATACGCCAGATTAATTAGTTCTATATTGCTAAGGACGGCCCTATTCCTTTTCTTCTTATCCTTTATCACTTTTTCCTCTCCATTTTCTGAATTTATGAATTTTTTTTTTAGAGAAATGTGCTTTTTAATTTTTACATTTTTTTTAAGGTTATTAAAAGTAATAGGGGAGTCAGAGTTCCTATTAATGGTTTGTGATATATTTTTCTTATCTAAAAAGTATGAATCCACCGGATATTTCCCAGATACAACTCCTTCACACATTCCATACAAACTTTCGATAATGATTTCAGATTTTTCATCGGATATGGGGTTTTTTGTAAAACATACCCCGCTCTTTTTTCCAAAAATCATTTTTTGAATAATTAAATTCAATTTGGGTAATTTTCCTAAGATCTGTTTTATTTTTTGTTTCTTAGAATAGAGGATACAATCATTAATTGCAGAAGAAAGATCGCATAATTCGACAAATCCTTTCGAATAAAAGAGTCCAGCTGCAGGGATCCCCTTCTTATCTTCAATATCGGCACTGGATCTTACATACAGCAAACTCCTTGGCAAGGATTTTGAGGGAGATTCATTTCTTAACTTCCCCTTTTTGTTTTGTGTAAAGTAATTCTTAACAGCCTTGGTAATCTTTTTCAGGGATAAATTATGTCCGGAGTTTTTTTCTATTCCATTTTTTTGAAGTGATTCAATCTCTTTCCATGGAATGATTACGAATGAAGGGATTGAATCTTCAAATCCATGATTACATGCCCAAATCAAATTAAATGATTTTTCACCCAAATCTAAGCATTTCAATTGTTCATCTGAAAATCCCAAAATTTCCTCTTTCGTATACATTTATAACCCTCTGATAATCTTATCAATAGATTCTTCAGAAGAAAGATTATCCCCTTTTTCTTGAAGATTTTTTGAGAGGGGTTTATCGGGCACCCCTTTATACAAGATACCATTATTTGCATCTAAAGAAACTATATCTCCATCTTTAATACATTTAGTTGCGTTATTCACATTAACCACTGCGGGGATGTTTTGAATTCTGGCTACAATTGCCAAATGGCACAATAAACTTCCAATTTCGCTTACAACCCCGCTACAATGAGGTAAAAGAACATCATAATTTGGATCAAAATTTTTTACAATTAAAATCACATCATCTTCTCCCTGTATTTTTTCAAACTCGTTGGTGCTGGAGATAACTATTGCTTTTTTACCAATTACCATCCCCGTACTTACGGGCATTCCTTTTTTGTTCTTATTCATAAAAGCCCCTCAACATATTCGGAGATCAAAA
>CAZEPC010000264.1:0-6873 GCA_964513765.1 uncultured archaeon | reverse complement strand
TAAAACAAAATTCAGTTCAAGTTCAATTCATACTACTAAAATCCAATTTTTCAAAAGAGAAATTACTTAGTAAAGCTAATTCCAAGAGTAATTATTCATCACCCTCAATAGAAATATGTCATGTTCCCCAATCTCGCCTGAGAAAGATTAAAAAATGGTTTAAATTTGTGTATGCTCCTTCTATTTATTGGGATATTTTGAAAAATACCCATATGCTCCCCATCCAAGATCTCTTTAAAATTAAATATCGGATTAAAACGGGATGTGATGATTTCTTTTATCTTTCTGATTCCGATGTTTTGCTATTTAATATTTCAGATCAATTCCTAAAGCCGATTGCTAAAAGTATTTCCCAAACAGATACTATATATTTCTCAAAAAAATTCACAAAGACGAGTGTTCTTGATCTCTATTCCTATATAGAGGAAATTGGCCAAATCAACAATTCTAAATCGGTTGCTGAAAAAAAAAAACCTTCTAAACTGAAGGAAAAAATACTCTCGCAGTATAAATCATTGAAAAACCATCTAAATCACGAGACGAGGGATTTTTATCACAAACATAGATCTCCCATTGAAATGAAGGATTTGAATGCACTCAATATTAATGAGCTGCTTGTACTCTCTCATCTCTATTCAGATCAACATTTTGGGTTGTTCTATTATCTTATGTATTCAATGTTTGGTAAGCAAGATTGGGGAAGATTTGGCCCTCCCCACCTCCGAAGTACGTGTATATCCCACAGAAAGAGTAAATTATGCTGGTTTAATCTGGGGAAACTCACTTCTCCGGACATTATGGTGCCTGAAACAGTAGATCAGAGGGTATTTTCTTGTATTAATGGCGATCATCTCATTGCCGATGTAGATTTGATTGATTTATACTTAAGATCTCCCCCCTCAGAAAAGATTAAAAATAAAAACAATAAAATTACCAAGCAGGAAATGCTATCGCTCACCCTTGGGTTTCTTAATTCAAAGATATTTCATATATTTAGAGAATTGGAGGGTAGAATTAGCGGGGGAGGGGCCTCAAGGCTCAAAATCTTTGAGCTGAAAAAGATAAAAATCTTAAATCCATATACAATGGAAAAGAACCCAAGAAATGAGGTTATTTCCCTTACGAAACGACTTGTAAATAAGCCCATGAACTCAAAAGAATATTTTTCAATACAGAAGGATTTGGATCAAGAAATCCTTAAGGCAATTGGCATGGAAGGACGTTATGAGGAACTTCAGAAATCAGTAGATGACCTTCTTTCAAGGAGGAAAAAATAGTTAAATTCTCCAAGAAGTGAAATAATAATGAAATCCTCTTAAGAAGGAAAAAAATGACATCTATCGTTCCTTATTCTTATCTTTAACTATATATATCGAACATAAACAAGGATCCCGTGGTAGAGGTAAATGTAAAGGGAGTAATCCGAAATCATTTGGAGAAATTCATTGATAATTAAATTTTTATGAAGAACTACGTGTCTAATAATGGGGAAAAATAAAATGATTGCCGCATAGTTCAAGATATAAAAATCAAAGGAATAAAATGCCTTGAAATCTAAAGATCTATTAATTCTCGCGACCAGTAACACTCCAAAAGCAATCCACAACACAAAATTAACAAATTTCATGATTTGGTGCTTTTTATCAAGAATATGCTTACGTAAGTACCATCCTAAAATGAAGAATCCCCCATAATGGGGTTTAAGACTGTAATAAATTCCCCATCCGATAGAGTATTGCACGTCATGGGATACAGGGGCTATTATATATTCTCCAATAAGTCCATACACCATAGAAAATACAATTGCAGTGCCCAGAATTACATGATCATTGATATCGTAGTGTTTCATAACCCAAAAGAAAGACACGTACAAAAATAATGCAGGGATATACCATAAATGATATGTGGGAAAAATTAAATAGTACAGAAAACTCACAAAACTTGCTTCTTTTAAGCCCATGATAATATCTATTGCGTACATTAAGACCCAGACCATCAGCCAATCTTTAATCATCCTATGCCAATATTTCATAAATACTTCAATATAGCTGGATTCTTTAATAAAATCCTCATTAATCAAAAACCCTGATAATGAGGAGAATAATGGCATGGTAAAGGTAAGGATCCAAAACGCAAGTTCACTTTCATGGATGGGTCCCCCCATTGCATGATATGTGATTACCAAAATGAGGAGAAAGCCTTTCAATAAATCTAAACCCACATAAATCTCCTTTTTGGATTTCTTTTTCGGTAGGTTCTTGTGTTTAATAAAATGGGATTTGGAAAAATTTTGTTTGTCCGAATGTAAAAAGATTTGATGCTCTAATTCCGACATGAGATCTTCACTCCAATAAAGAGTATCTATATGTTACAAACACCGTGAGATCATATAATTCTTTTCTTTCTATTCTTTTTTCATCTTTTCCAATAATATTCTAAAATCCATATGTATTTATAATACGGACAAACAAAGCTATCTATGGGAAAGAAGGATATTCTGGCAATCGAAAAGATACAAGAGGATGATGTGCAATCCGCCGTGTTTAAAGTTCTGGAGCAAATCGAGGCCTCTCATTTAATGAAGGAAGATATGAAAATCTTGCTGAAACCCAATCTTCTTATCCCCAAGGAACCCGGAGAGGCAGTTACCACTCACCCCAAAGTACTAGAAGCGGTTATTGAGTGGCTTCAACAGTATAACCCCCAAAAAATATTTGTGGGGGATTCTTCGGGAGGGGTAAAACCGGGGTATACCGCTAAAGCCATGGAAAAATCTGGCTTGAAGGAAGTTTGTGCAAACTATGACAATGTTGAAGCTCTTTCGTTTTCCAGTACCTCTCAGAAAGTTTATCATGTAAAAGAACCATTGGTTTTAAATGAGTTTAGTAGTACTGTCCTATTGGATGAGGTGGATCTGATTATTAACTTACCCAAAATCAAAACCCACAGCTTGTGCCTCATTACCTGTTCGATTAAAAATATGTTCGGAACAGTTATTGTCGGCAATAAATCCAAGATGCATGCCATGTTTCCCAAATTTGATGATTTTTCTGCCGCATTAGCCGATATTTATTCTGTTTCCAAGCCCGAATTGACCGTTGTGGATGGATTCTACGGGATGGAAGGGGATGGACCATCTGCGGGTGATCCGGTAAAAATGGATTTGATTATTGGGGGATATGACGGGGTGGCGATTGATTCATTGGTGTGCGATATTATTGGGGTGGATCCCCATGAAATTGTTCATCTAGAGAAAGCGGAAAAGAAAGGGCTGGGGATAATCGACTATAAATCCGCGTATCGAATGAAGGGCGTGTCTATTGATTCAATTACCCGAAAATTTAAATTGCCCTCGACAACAGGGATGAGCATACCAGTGCCCCCTAAATTGGCAAAATGGGCCAGTAAATATATATTCAGACCAACTATTTCATTTGATGTCGAAAAATGCACTTTGTGCGGTACATGCTGGAGAGATTGTCCTCCCAATGCTTTAAGTCCTCCTGAAAATATGGATCCCTCCACCCAAACGCCCAATTGGGATAAAAGTAAGTGTATTAATTGTTACTGTTGTTCGGAACTCTGTCCAAATAAGGCAATTGATTTCGAGGTAAACATTGTGAAGAATGTCCTTACATCTCGCCTTGGGCTTGTTATCTTAGGTGGATTGGGCATCTTGGCTACTGTTATTGGTCTATTGGTAAAATTCCTTTGAAAGTTTTCTTTTTTTTTTTGATAGTTTATCTCTTTTGATATGATGATTTAAGTCCCACAAAATTGGGCGATAGGTTCGACAAAATAATCACTTAATCTTTTTAAGAGCATTTGTCTATAATACTATTAGATTCAATTTGGAAGAGAATTTTGAGGATATTTTGGTTTTTTATTGGATTAAAAAAAATGGATTAAAGCAGTTCCAATGGTATAATAATCAAGATTTTAGGGATAATGTAGGGGAAGATGAAACATTCCTTAC
Source organism: uncultured archaeon (assembly GCA_964513765.1). GTDB lineage: Archaea > Asgardarchaeota > Lokiarchaeia > Sigyniarchaeales > Promethearchaeaceae > CAZEPC01. Next base: position 2,897 of record CAZEPC010000264.1, on the reverse strand, counting down.
TGGTTTAATATCTGCACTAAATTCGGTTGCCGAAATATATTTAGAGCACAGTAAAATTCGCTTTATTTCCTTCTCAAACCATGAAGTATTTATCCAAACCACTAAAATTGGGGATTTTCTTGTGTTGATTACAAAAAGAGGTATCTCAGTTGATATTGTGACTGAATTCTTTGATCTTGTTCGACAAAGTTTTTGGAAATATGATGCTGGGATTGATCACGTGAATTCAACCCAAGAAACGAAAATTAAAAAGAAATTCCGCCCCATAATTCGAAGATTAGCCAAAAAATACCAAGTCCCTCCCTCAAATATTACCGAAAAAATCAATAGGATGGATAAAAGTGATGAAGACTCCTCTCGGTCATTGAAAAAGATAAAAGAAAAAAGTAGTATGTTCAACAGAGCTATGGGGGAAGATGCTGGGCGCCCCTCTATGTCTTTATATGGAGATAGACAAGAAACCAAAAATGAAATGAAAAAGATTGTTAAAAATCTTCATAAAATGCAATCTAAAATGCACGCCTATGAATATATCTCCCGTAATGTTGGACATGCCCTTAATAATACATTTACCTCTATATTGGGCAATATTGAGCTTGAATTAATGGATAAAGAAGAAATGGGCGAGGATGCCGAAAGTTTAGAAATAATAAAGAAAAATGTACAAAAAGCCACGGCTTTAACCACACAGTTGATGAATCTGGCCAGAAGCCTTAATTACAGCGAAAAAATTTCATTGGCCGACTTAAAAGAAATGATTCAAAAGCCCAAAAAGCCTAAAATGAATATAGAAAAAAAAGGAAAAATTAGGAAGGGTCAAGGAAGAATCTTAATCATGGATGATGAAAAATCTCTGTTAAAAACCATTGGAAAATTACTTAAGAAGCTGGGCTACGAGGTTGAAAAAGCATCCAGGGGAGAAAGTGCGTTAAAAATCTATAAGCAGCATTTGGTAAAAAATAAAAAGATTGATTTGGTGATTTTAGACCTTGTGGTGGAAGATGGAATGGGGGGGGTCCAAACACTAACAAAACTAAAAGAAATGGACCCGAACGTGATGGCGGTGGTTTCAAGTGGTACGATGGAAAATACCGTAATGAAAAATTATCAAGAGTATGGGTTCGTTGAAAGCATCCAAAAACCCTATAATATCTCAGATTTAAGTCAATTGGTCAAGAAAGTAATGAAAAAAAGACGAAAACTCTTTACTTTAATTAATGATATGAAATGAGAAAGATAAGGGCAGATTATGGATATTGATAAGTTTACAGATATTTTTTAAGCCAATTAATCGTATATTCAATAAATTTGTCTAAATATTTTCCTTCAAATTCATGCCCTGTCCCCTCTACTTTTATTAGTTTATGCTCCTCATTATCGGGCATCAAACTAAAGGCATAATAGGTATCTTTTGGATTGACCACATCATCTTCAGTTCCCTGCACAACCAGAGCAGGTTTTATAAAATTTTTCAGTTTCTCATTCACATTTAAATCCATAAATTCCTTGAAATACTCTTTTCCGATGAGAATTGGTTCATTATTGTTGGATTCTAACTTCAAAGGCTTATTTCGAAATGTGAAGAGTATCTTACTCAAGAACATCTTGCTTTTTCCGATAATATTGGTCATATAGAAGGCAGGCGCCCAAAAAATGGCGCATTTACGCTTTTCAAGAGTAGGGATTAGTGATGTGAGACCTCCGAAGCTTAATCCCAATGTGGCAATCCTCTGGTAACCTCTTTCTATTGCCCATTGATATATCGTTTTTAAATCATCCACTTGCTTGGAAAGTGTAATGTTCTCCCGTATATTGTTACCCGATCCGCTAAAATCAAAAATTATTGACTCGAATCCTTCCGAGAGAAGAGATTCACAAGTGGCAGGGAATCTACCCCATTCATATTTATCGCCGGTAAATCCATGGCAAAGAATCACAAATGGTATTTCATGCCGAATTTCTTCTTTTTTCTCCTTATCTTTCACATCCTCGGAATCATTTTGGTAATAATGGACTGCTTTTAAGGTTTCTCCACTCTTTTTGGAAATCTCGATCTGTTTTTTCATAAATTCTCACTAGTTACATACGATTTATGTGTTTATTAAATTTATTGCGAGCCAATAGATTGCGATATAATGGCAGATAAACAAGATCCCTTCCCAAAGGGGGTAAGAATGTAATCCATATCCTGGCCAGTGTTCTAAGGTTGGATCTTTTTTGCATTTTTTCTCCCATGATACCAAAAAATATGATCCCGCCATTACCAATCCTAAAATGAACAAAAATGGTCCTCCAGTTGTTCCAAATGAGTAGGGGCTATTGCCAAACAAAGCGGTGGATCCATAAACTAAAAATCCTAAACCAAAAGATGCGAATGTGATGATTGAGATTAAGTTATGCATGTGTCCCAAGGAAAGATCTTGAAAGAAATCCTCTCCTACATCGGGGATAAACGCAATTAAAATTAATCCTATGGCCCGAATCAAAAGAAGACTTGTACCGATCCATATGCTCCATGGACAGATTTTTACTAACTTTCGATGGAGGAACAAAAAGAGGGGGATGTCCATTATGCCTGCAACGATGAATGCAGCGCTAAATATTCTCCAGCCTTTTGGGTTTCTCTCATCCTCCCAAGAGCCTAAGTAGGAGATTGTGCAAGACTTGATAGAATAATTATTCTCTTTGGGATAATATAAGCGGGCGATCCCGATCAACCCAAACAAGAGGACAGCTTGCATAAGAATATACATGTAAAGCTGGGATTCTCCAAAATATCCCAGCAAGATTTCCTTAACGCTATAAATGTTTTCAATCATCTTTAACCCTCCCTATTGTCATTAATGATATTTTTTTTATTTTTTTCCTTATAATATTTCCATAGGAGATATCCCTCC
>CAZEPC010000263.1:0-6905 GCA_964513765.1 uncultured archaeon | reverse complement strand
CCCGCGTTTTGATCCAAAAGATCTGCAATATCTGGCATATAATATTGTTTCTTGGAACCTAGATCCGCTTTAGGAGAAGTAACCTTCCAATATCGGAGACCGCTCCCACCCCCCATTGAGTCTTTATAGTGCTTTTTATGAAAATCTAAATAGGCTCCGCCAGTAGCAGGATAGCCATGTTCTCCACTCCAAACTAACACTCCTGTGTTTTCATCTCTGGTGAAAAATGCTACGGGGTGTTCCGCGTCTTTAGTAGCCACTAAATAAGGTTCATGAGGATTTCTTGGGAAATCGCTTTCAATTTTCTTTACTTCTTTAATCATTTGGTCGTGTAATTTTTTTAGTAAAGGAAACCGAGCAGCATACACGCCTTGAGATGTTCCTCCCATTAGTTGAGCAGTATCCACAAAGAAATATTGTATTCCGTGTTTTGAGAGAAATTTCTCTACACCGGGTCTGTAGTGCCCCTCATTTTCTTTGGTGTCGTCTGCTTGTACCGGTTTTTTCCATTTATAACCTGGTCTATATCCACATTCTGCCAACCATGTTCCTTGAGGTTTCTTCCCAAAATGTTTTTTATAATTGTTGACCGCTGTTTTAATTTGGGCATTAATACTTGTCTCTTTACTTAATAACGGTGCATATCCATGAGTTGCCGCACAAGTGGTAATATCTATATATCCTTCATCTTGAAGTTCTTTAAACTTCCCCAAGACTGAAAGATTTAATTCATCTTTGAAATATCTAATGGTATCTTTGTAAAAATCTTCCCACCATTTTGCCATTCGGAGAAAATTTTCTTTTTCTTCTTCGGTTAAGTCTCCTCGTTCCTCAAATTCTACATAATCCTTGCCTGCCCATTTGACCTTTTTTTCACAATATTCGATGAATCCGGTCTTAAATGATTCTGCCGCTAACATTTCGCATAAAACTGGACTAATATCAATAGTAAAGGAAGGATGGTATCCGTCAAGAATTAATTTATCACATTCCTTTAAAATCGGGATATATGTCTCTGCAGCTGCTTCATATATCCAATTTGTGCCGTGGGGCCATATTCCATGATTTAAAACCCATGGTAAATGAGCATGGAGGACTAGAGCAAACTCTCCTAAATAATTATCGGGGTTCGTATCAGCCATAGATATCAAAATGATCTATAGGGAAAAAATATAATGGTTATCACCCAATAGTTTATGTGTGGAAAAATGTCAGAAATAACAGACTTAATCAATATTATTAAACGTGGAAGGATTCGGGCTATAGGCAATGAGGTGATTACTCCAGAGCTCTCGGCCAAGCTGGGTGCTGCTCATGGGTCGTATCTTGGATCAAAGGGTGTGTTGGTGGTTGCTCGTGAATATAACAACCTTAACCGAATGATTAAAAGATCATATATTGGAGGTGCAATGAGTGCCGGGGTGGATTTATTAAATCTTCATTCTGCTCCTGTTCCCGTCCTTCAGTTCTGTATCCGAAGATTTGGTGCTAATGGTGGAGCTTTCTTCTCTACTGGTTCCTCTGTCGAAGGAGAATCAACTATTCGTTTCTTTAATAGTGCGGGTATTGAATATGACATTAGTGAATTAGAATCCGTAAATGAATATTTTAAAAATAATAAAATTGACAGAGTAAGGCCAAGTAAGGTCGGAACCCTAACGAATATCCCAGCCACTCAAGATATTTATAAAAAGACGATTCCCAAGTTCATAGATAGATCCTTGTTTAGAGATCAAAAACTCCAAATTGTAGTTGATTGTTCCTATGGACCAACCAGTGTTACAATCCCAACTATTCTAAGTGATTTAAATATCGATGTCATTGCAATTAATTCCTATGAAAGTGATCGTAATACTACCGAACCATTTCCTAATTTAAGGAGTATTAAGAATGCTGTAAATATTGTAAAAGCATCTAATGCGGATCTTGGTGTGGTTTTAGATGCAGATGGCTCAAGGGCATTATTCATAAATGATCAAGGAACAATCTTGAATTATGAAGAATTAATGATGTTTTTCATCCATTATGATCAAGAGATTAAAAATTCCAAAGGAAAACCTGTCATAACTAGTGAAAGTGCCTCACGGGTTTTAACTAAATATGTTGAAAATGAGAATTTTAAAATCTTTCGATCAGAAAACTTCCCTGGTGAAATATCGAGATCTCTTCGGGAAGAAAGAGCTGTCTTTGGGGGGGCAGACACCTTTAAATTTTATTTTGACCAATATGGCCCATTCTCAGATGCTACTTTTACCACTTTGAAAATTTTAGAGGTTCTCGCCAAACATAAATTGCCGCTTTCATCACTCGTGAGAACTTTTCCGCGAACAATCTTGGCCTACAAAACCATACCCGTTCAACCTGAAGTTCTTAATACGTTTAATACGAAAATTAAATCAATTGTAAAACAAGAAGATGAGAATCAAATTGATTATCAAGATTTGATTTTAGGGATAAAGTTAATTAAAAAAGGAACTGGATGGGTAATTATCACCCCCTCACTCCAATCAAATAATATTGAATTGACCGCGGAACCTTCTGAGGAGGGTAATTCTAAAATGTCAGAAGATTTGATTAGATTGGCAGAGGATTATATAGATAGGCTTTAAACATCGAAAACCCTCAATTTCTTTAGTTTTTTATCATCATTTCTTATTTTTGAAAATAATCTTTTTTAATAAGAAAAGCACAATCTTAGAATATAGAGAATTGAGAAAACTGGGTGTTTTGAATTTCCCTAAGAATAATTGTTGATCAGTATTCTATAATAAAAAATGAGGATGAACAGATTTGAGTCAATCTCCAAAAGATTTAGTTATAAAACGATTAAAAGGGCAATTGGAAAAGTATAAAGCAAAATTAAATAATCAAAGTTTTGATAATCTTTCCTCTAAAATTGAAGAATTGGAAAATGATTTGTCCCAGAAGGAAAAGATTATAAAAGATCTCAAGGAAACTGCCAATATTGGTGGTGGAGAAGGTTCCAATGATAAAAAAGTAAAAACCAAATTGATTGTGGCCCAATCTAAGTTGAGAAAAGCCGAAAGTAAAATTAAAAAACTCGAAGAGGAAAAAAATTCTTTGGAAAGACAATTAAAGAGAGCACGAAAAAATAGTTCGGGGGCTGGTCAAGTTGATGTGCTCAAAAGACAATTAGACCAAGAAATGAAAACTTCAGAAAGATTAAGGGCTCAGATAAATCGTTTATCCGAAGAACAAGGGTCCTCCGCAAATTTAAAGGCGAAAATACGAAATTTAGAAAATCAATTAGAGCAAGCCGAGAAGGGTGGGATCTCGGCACCTGGTAATTCTAATAGTTCCCAAATTGCGGCTTTTAAGAGAGAAATTAATAAATTGAGGAAGGAAAATAAAGAATTAAATGAACAAATTGAATCCCTTTCTTCAGGTGGTGGTGGAAGTCCAATGGCCACGCTTCGCTTAAAACGTAAGATAAATTCATTAGAATCACAAATTAAAATGCTTAAGAAAGATAAGAAACAAATGCAGAGAAAATACGAACAATCTATCCGCAAAAGTGATTTCTCATTCGATGATGGATGGTAAATTTTCAATCTTCATCGCATTTACTTGTAGGCTTTTTTTTGATTAAATATCCCTCTAGGGATAAATTAAAAGGATTTCCTACATATTTTTTTAATAAACATAGATAAATGCTCTTAATTAGAGTACTTTTAGCAAAGAATCAAAATCTTTATAGGTTTTTATTTTTATCATAATGATATAAAAGAACATAGTAGAAAAGAAGATGAAGGATATAAAAAGGAAAGAAAATTGGTCCGCGATAATTCTTGCAGGTGGATTAGGTAGCAGGTTAATGCCTCTAACTACTGAAATTTGTAAACCTATGGTGGCAGTCACTAATTGCCCAATGATCGAATACGCTATCCAACACTTACGTTATGCTGGTATTCGAAAAATCGTAATTTGTGTAAAAAAGTTCGGAGAAAAATTAAGAAAACAAATAATGGATTTTTGGCCAGAGGAAAGACAAAAGAAACTTGGGATGGAGATTTTGGTGCCATACTTGGACTCAAAAGGAACTGCAGATGCTGTCAGACTCGCCGGGGACCTAATTGATACCAAGCATTTTGTGGTATCAATGGCTGATATTGTGACCAATTTACCTATGGAAAAATTTATGGATTTTCATGAACAAAAAGATGCTTATGCCAGCATTAGTATGAAAACTATTGAACAAATGGCCACAAAGTACGGAAATACTTTAATTAATGATGACGGGAGGATTGTGAGATTTTTAGAAAAACCAACGAGTTCTGAAATTTATCTTTCTGCTCTGACGGGTGGTCAAACAGAATCACTACCCATCATAAACACAGGAATATACTGTTTTAAACGAGAACTCCTTGACTTCCTTAAAACCAATGAATTTATGGATTTTGGTCATGAAGTATTCCCATTTTTATTGGAAAATAAATATGATTTATATGGCTACGTGGATGAATATTATTGGTTGGATATTGGAAATCCAAAAACCTATTTGTGGGCCAACTGGGATATGTTAAGGCTCTATGGATGGCCTATTACTCCTTACGGCGAAAGACAAGATAATAGCCATGTATGGTTTATTAATAATGATGCACCTCCAGATAAAGTAAAATATGATGATAATATTGCAATAGGCCAGAAAAATACTTATAAGGAAAATGTGCATATTAAAAACTTGAGTTCTATAGGATCCAATTGTCAAATTGGGGCTCACGTGGTTATTGATCGTTCAGTTATTTGGGACGATGTGATAATTGGCGATAATTGTACCATTGAGCAAGCAGTTATTGCAAATGGTTGTAAGATCGGGGATAATTGTACCTTAAAAAGTAATACCGTTCTTGGACCCCATACTGAAATTTCTGCAGATACAGTTTTGGATTCTCAAACTATTGAGGCAAACAAAAGTATTTAATTGTTTGATAATTTTTTCAATAAAATATCTTAGAAAAACAAACTCTATTTTCAAACATAATAATAAGAGATTAATGGGATATAGGCAAGGAGAACGGGTGTTTAATGAGCGAAAGGGATGCGAAATCAGAATATATTTTCAAGGTTATTATTTTGGGTGATGGTGCGGTTGGAAAAACCTCTATGGTCTTGCAATTCACCGAAAACAAATTTAATGAAAACTATATTATGAGTCTTGGTGCGAATTTTGCCATAAAGATGGTTGAATTTGATGATTTTCTGGTCCGGTTACAGCTCTGGGATCTTGCAGGTCAAAAACATTTTCATTTTGTCCGGCCTGGTTTTTATAGGGGTGCTTTTGCCGCTATTTATGTTTTTGATTTAACAAGAAGAAAAACATTTGAGAATATCGGAAATTGGGTGGATGAAGCTTCCGCTTATTTAGAACCAAATACTCCCCACTGGTTAGTTGGTAATAAGGTTGATTTAACCGATGAGCGAGTGGTTTCAAAAAGTCAAGGAAGAGAATGTGCAAAAGAACTCGGTTCTGTGAATTATTATGAAACCTCTGCAAAAACGGCCGAGAATTTAGATGATATGTTTGGGGAAGTAATTGAACGAGTTATAGAATTTAACGATATCGATGTTGGAAAGCGTTGATTACCTAAAATACCTAAAGATTCATGTTTTATCCGCTTTTCCTCCGTACCCTTAGGATTAAGATAAAGGAACTTTATCCTTTTTATTAGATGGTTTCCGAGAATTCCCATCATTATTTGTTTGGTTATTATTTTGCGTTTTCTTATTTTCGGTGAATGTTTTATTTACGGACTTTTTTTCTTGATCTGTTTCTTCTTGAAATGGATTTCGTAATTTTCTTTCTATTTTCTCTCCGTTGCTGAAATCTTGGAGCGGATTTATCCCCTTAATTGATTTTTCTGGCTGATCTTGCTTGGGGAATGGTGCAAATGTTTTTTTATCCTTTTGTATGACTGGAACTGCGGAAATTTCATCGATCTCTTTTAATAATTTGGCTCTTTGTTTTTTTCTTTGTTCATTTGCTTTTTTTACCCGAATTTGATTTTTCTTTGTTTGTTCCCCCACTTTTTCGATTAGTCGCCTCTGGTTTTTCATCTCTTTTCGGTTTTTGCTCATTTGCTTCCGGTTTTTTTCCATGTTTTCTTTGATGTTATCCATTTCCCCTTTCAGATCTTTCATTTCAGTATGTATACCATCCAATTCTTTTTTTATAAGTTGTTCAAAAGATTGAATCATAGTGTTAGCAATTTTTTTCATTGTTTTTTCCATGTCTAATCCGAAATGATCCAAATTGAGTTCAATCTTCTTCTCAATCTCATTAGTTGTGGGGATTTTCTCCTCAATGTGTTCTAATTTGATGTGTGTGTGATTAGTATTCTCAACCATCTTGTTCTTAAGCTTTATTATCTTATTTTCGACGTTTAATCCATTAACTTTATATTCCAATTTCTCCAGTGTATTTCCTATATTTCCAATTTCTTTTCGTATCTTTTTTAATTCTATGGGTTGAGAAGAGCTATTTTTGGGAAGTGGTGCTTTTTTCCTTTGTTTTGATATTGATTTTCTCTCCGGTATATTGGATTTTTTTCCATTATTCTTTCTTGGTTTAAACTTTCCCTTTAATTGTGCCCCACATTTAATGCAAAAGTTGGTGTCTTGTTTGATTTTATGTCCACAGGACCAGCAAAATCGTTGCTTTTTGGGTATTCCCATTTGATTTGATCTATCATTACTCATAATATTATTAACTAAACCAGTCCATTTATTTTATTTTTAGACCGATTATTATCAAGAAATTGTTAAAACAATATAAAAAAATAAGAGGAGTTAATTAAAAATATATTTAATTCTCTATTTCTCTGTCTGGGGTTCTAATTCGTGAGCCCCTTTAGAGATTAAAAATTCTTTATCTTTTATTACTAAGG
>CAZEPC010000262.1:0-6912 GCA_964513765.1 uncultured archaeon | reverse complement strand
TTGGTGTTTGAATATTGGTCCTATTATCATCTAACTGCCATGCTTGAATTTGCTTTTCATCATAATTACAGTCCTCAATCTTACTGTTGATGATCTCTTGGATTTGACTCCATAGCTGTTCTGTTTCGTTTTTCTCTTGCTCTATTTCATCTATCTGTGTGTCCCGTTCATTTTTCAGCTGGTTTATTCTTCTTTCCTGAAGTTGTTTCTTCGTCAATAAATCCGCTGAAACATTGTTAATTTTTTCATCAGCAGAAATATTTGTTTGTTTTAGTTCATCTTGTACTGTTTTTAAATTGCTTGATATCTCTTCTAAATCATTCTCTGATTTCTCTAATCTCTCTCTTAAATAAGATATGTGCTTAAATGCTCTCTGAACAACTTTTCCGATGGCCATAGTTTTAAGCGCATCTGTATTCATAAAATATTTATTTTTTTTTCTCATTTCTGCAAGAGTCAGATCAATATTTACGAACGATTTACCCACTTTCTGGGCGATATTTTTATGTTTCCTAACCATCCATTGATCCGCGTAATTTTTTGCGGAGTTAATTTTTTCACGAATTGTTTTTTCATCTAATTTTTTTTCTTTCTCAATTTGGGATGAATACCTCTCTAAAATATCTTTTTTCTCTACTTTAAGTTCAAGTAAATGTTCTTCAACGGGTTCTCGGATCAATTGAAGTAGAGATTTCCATTGGTGTCTATTCCCTCTGATTTCAGAAAGTACATCAATATATTCCTCGGCATATTGAAGGGCATCATCAAAAGTAAACAATGATTCTAAACTCTCCATCTGTGACATTTGAAACTTTGTGGTTTTTGTTATAATGGGGGAGAGTCCTTCAATTATCTTGGGTTCGACTAAGCCCTTTATTTCCCGTTTAAGGAACTCTGATTCAAGATTTGGGTTTTTTTCTTCGTCTAAACTAATTGTTTTCTCGAATCGCATAATTTCCAAAATTAAGTTTAGTTTTTCAATAAAGTTCAATTCTGATTTTCTAATTACATGGCCTATTTGGGCTGTTCGGGGAGAGTTAAGAATCTGATTTTCGAAATTGAATAATCCTATATCATCAATCATGATATGCTTATTTGCTTCCGCTTGTATAAAAATAAATGGCCATGTTATTTCGGAGAAACTAATGAGTTTTTCCTCTTCTTGTAATCTCCTATTCAGCTCAACATAATTCACTGTTGTTATTGCTTCATAAGAAAGCTCTCTATTATTTAAACCATTTAATCCAAATGCTAGCCTAATTTGGGAACCTTGAAACGACATTTTCTTCGACCTTTTTCTATTTCTTTTTTGTTTATATTGTATTTTTTACTATTCATAGTTAAATATTTTTATCTTTTTAAGCTAAATATTAATTATTGTATGGCAAAAAAAGCAAAACAAGTAAAAGTTCAATGCCCAATTGAAGAATGTAATAAAAAGGCTAAAATTGAAGTTCCCAAATATTTATTAGATAAAAAGAAGTTTGGGACGTTGAAGATTCAAGTTCATCAGGGTGTCTGTTGTGAACATGAGTTTATTGCCTTTATTGATCGTAATGGTAAAGTTAGAGGCTATGAACAAATAGATATGTCTATAAACTTGGACAAGTTCCTCCAAGAACAAGAAGGAGGAGAGGAAAAGATATATCTGAATAACTTGGTCAAGAAATATGGTGTTTATGCTACCTCAAATATGCTAAGGGCCCTAATGTTGGATTTAAATATTTATTTAATTCTTAAAGGTGGGGAAAGTATTAAGTTTCCAATGATGGTCAATTCTCTTCTTAAATCATTCCTCCCCGAGGGATATAAAAAGGAATTGATTATTTTCTCGATACAAGAGGAAGAATATGAAAATACCGAAATTAAAAATGCACTTGCCATTACCCCATCTGGAAATGTATCCGATAATCCTTGGAAGGAAGGAAGCTATGAAAATGAAAAAAATATTATTAACCGGGGCTTATATATTCTGGATCAAGATGCCCAACATATAATTGTGGAGAATGAAATTAAAAAGTTATTTAATAGGGCCCAATACATCAAGGAAGTAATCATGGACATTGATGAAATTTATGAAGATGAATTGAAAAGCAAAATAAAAGAAAAATTCAACACAGGGGAAGTATCCGATGAAGATATAATGTTGCTGAAGCAAATATGTAATTATAGATTTGATGGTCCAACAGACAAGATTAAAATCAGAAGCTTCTCTAAATTAAAAGAAGGTCTGTGGTAAATTTGGTCGAATTTTCCATCTAAATATTTTACTAACTTATCAATTGAGCTTTTTTCTCACTTCTGATTGGTTTTTCTTTCATAATTCCAAGAATTTTTTGTTTGATGTATGATTATTTTATTTAGAATTGATTTGAAACAGCCTGACCAAACAAAAGGAACTCGAAAGTCCTCAAATAGCTCAGAGGTACCTAACGAATCTCCAAAATCAAATAAATCCAAAAAATTCGATAAAAGGAGAAACAAAAAGCGCATCAATAATTCAGAAGCTTCAAAAAAATCCAATAAAAAGAAAATAAATGATTTGTTAGATGCTTATGAAAAATTAAGAAATAAAACAAGAACAGAACAAGTAATAGAAAATATTGCCCGTGTTGCTGCTAGCTTAGCAACATTATATTGGAAAGAAAATCTGACTCAAGATGCTAGAAAATACTTTGTTATTGCCTTGGAAAATTATAAGGAAATAGATGACAAATTCCATGTTGCCTCAGTTCGGGGTGCATTAGGTTCAATGTATATTTCTATTGAAGATTATGATGCGGCACTTCATTATACAGAAAAAGCATTTAGTTATTGGGCTCAAAAATCATTTCTTAATGAAAGGTTACTGTGTCTTCAAAATTTAGGAATTATATATAAGAACCTTAATAATATCAACAAGGCTGCAGATTATGTCCTTAAAGCACTTCAGTTGGCCATAAAATTACGAGACGAAAATGAATTCGCAAAATCTATTCAAATCCTCTTGGAATACTATGAAATAAATGAAGATTATCAAATGCTAAGGGAGTTAAAGCTTAAGGCCTTGGAATTTTGGCGATCAATGAAACTTAAAGCAAGACAATTTAAGACTCTAATTGATTTAGGAGTTTTGGATCAAACACTAGAACTGCCTGAAAGGGCTATTGATGGTTTTAAGGCTGCTTTTAACCTTGCATATCACTTAGGGGATCTTGAAAAGATGTATCTTGCCCAAGGCTTTATCGGAGAGGTTTATTTTGATCAAAGAAAAATCAAGAAAGCCAAAAAAGTCTATAAAGAAGTCTTTAAATTAGCAGTTTATATTGCTCATTTGAGAACTAAAAAAAATGGGAATTTTCAAAGTAAGGATTTTGAAAGAATCAACCGGTCTAAGCTTGTTCTTCTTTCTTTGGGTCTTGATGAGCCAAAGATTTCAAAGCTGTTTAACCAAGCAGCAGATGAAGCAAAAAAGACTAAAGAAACCAATAGTTAGGTCTTCACCCAGAATGTCCAACATTTTTTTCTACTGATTTTGTTTTTGATCAATTTCAGGGTAAAGTTTACTTATACATTCATTACATAATCCATGAGTGAATTTGATATCTGCATGCTTTTCAATATATTCTTCAATTTCATTCCAATATCCTTCATCATCCCTAATCCTTTTGCAGTTCGAACAAAGCGGAAGCATCTCAGATAATTTATTTATTTCAGTTTCCTTTTGTTCTAATTCCTCTTTATATTCTTGAATTTTTTTATAGAGAAACAAATCTTTTTGTTTTTTTTCAAACATAAAAGAAAAAAGTAAAATCACACTCATTGTCATAAAAGGGAGGAAATGAAAGGAAATTAAATATGAAGAATTGTTTTGAAAAAAAGTACTTGTATAGTATGTATGAAAAGTCTCATTCAGAATAAAGAAAGGAAAGAAGATAAGAATAGATGTTTTAAACCGGGGCATAAGAATAATTGCATTCATCAAGATACTTGCCAGCATGAGAGAGAAATAGGTTAAAATTTCTTGTTTATTTTTTAATTGAAGGATCATAAGTAAGGATAAAATATTGAGAAGGAATAGGGAAAATCCAATTGAAGCATTGGATTTTTCTCGGAAATTTTTCCTTATTGACAATAGGTGTAGAAAAATAATACTTGGGACAATTCCAAAGAACCTAATCATATATAATTTCTGACTATTCATCATATAAGAATCTAAAATGGCCAAAAGAGAATAATATACAAGAAGAACCCCAGAACCAATTTTTACCCTTCGTTCAATTTGTTTTTTTATATAAAGATTGAATTTATTTTCTAAACCCAATATTTCATTTCGATCCTTATTTCCAACTAAATCATTTAATTTCATAATATTATCCTCAATGTAATGGAGTTTTTTATAAAAACATCTTGTTATTCATTAATTTCTCGAAAATTTTCTTTGTTATGTTTTCAAAGATTATAACTACACTTATTCCTAATAATTCCTTTTTTTAGGAAATAAAAGAAAAAACAAAAAAATGCTTTTATTCTGAAGATAATTGAAAATATTTGAAGTTGTCTTCAAAACTAATTTTTTCGATTCTAATCTCCGATAAATCTGAGTTTAACCGTTTTAATTTCAGCTGGACTCATTTTAAATGTTATCGTTTGAGATTCTTTGTTAAAATCGAAATTGGGTTGTTCTGCCAGTTTTTTCTCGTTGAGATTGACAAAACAGATTTCATCTACGGGATGTTTAAAACAAATTTTAGCTTTTGATTCTTGGTGGAGTATATTATAAACTCTTATTATGTACTCTTCATCCTCATCTTCCCACCGTTCTTTTCCTTTGAATGAAGACATTATAATATTTGAAGGACTAATTTCAAACAGCCCTTGTTGGTTTGGGAGGTTTTTTTCCGAGTTTTCAACCCTATATCGATAGGTATCGTAATCTTCTTCCCATTTGAGAGGGGTGTAATATTCCTCGGCAAGACGATATATTCCCTTTTCTTGGGTCTGATATTCTTTCTCTTCTCCATCTTTTTGCTTAAAGTTCCAATCCTTTTGTTGGGGCACTAGGGCATATTCAAATTCCATTTTTTTATTTAATAATTGTGCTCTGGGAGTATAAACCTCTGGGTTTTTCACATTCACATGGCACCCCCATCTACCCGTTGAACGATAAAGGGTAAGAAGTATGTTACATTCATCATTATCTTTGGCATGAAATACCTCATACTCAGGTAATCCCTTCGTAAATATAGCTAAACCTTGTTCTTTTCTTTCATCCCAAATACTAAACCATTTATGGTGTGGGAACTTTGATTGAGGTGGTTTTACCCAATCTATTCCTGTGGGTTTTTTTATTTTTCTATCAAAAACTCCAAAATGACCGTTTACATTAACTTTTTCCGTTTGTAATTTGGTAGGGAAAAGAAGACTGAGCTTGTGGTCCTTCGCCTTATTCTTGATTATTGTTCTAAACCGGATTACCGGATCGTCTCCTTTTTGAAGAGTAATGAATATGGTGATAGGCATACTAATTTTTTCTTCAGACCTTTTAGAATAATTAATTGCTTTTTTAGGAATTTCGATTTCTTTTTCAACTTTTAAAATACCTTGAAAATCACTGGCAGTAATCAATTCTGATTTAATTAACTTTCCTGTAGTATTTATTGGTTCATCATCGTCAATAGAAATGGATTCCCAACCATCACCCACATCAGAAACATCTTGGAACAGATGAAGTCCTTTATACTTATTGAATTTATCTTTCGCCCAGATGGATCCGGCAGGTATTTCTTCTCCCATTGCCTCGACTTTTTCTGAATCTTTTAGTGGTTGAGGAACTTTATGCATTATGGTAAAGGTCCCGTCCTCCTCCACGACAACTCTTACGACTTCATTCTCAAGGTAATAGTCATTTCCATCTAAAAGCCCTTGATCAGGTAATTGAAGTTCATTCTTGGGGCTTCTCTCACATATTGTATAGGTTTTATATCCCATAGGTGGGACCTCCTCCGCAAGAAACTTGACCTCATAAAAATTCTTACCTATAGGTCCATGACTTCCAACATATACCCTCCGTCTATCCCTTTCTCTTTCATCTTTCTCAACTGGGTTATATTGACAAGTTATTTCTTTTCCTTCTGGATTGAGCAATTGAAATGCTCCAAACTTATTTTCAAATCTTGCAGTTATTATTCCAGTTCTACTCCAAGGATGCGGATTGAATACTACAATTGAAGATACATCCTCATTTTTTCCCTGTTTAATATGCTGAAGGATCCATTGGGCACTTCTCCGAAATATATCGGTACCAATTTGCTCTGCCCAATCATATCTTACCTCCATTTCCTTTTCGACTTGGTCTACACTAGATGTCCAACTACTGTCGTGTGGTTGATTTTTTAAATTCCATTTCCATCCAGTTTTGATATATCCTTTCTTATAATCTAACCCAAAAAGGGAGGAAAGCGCACTAAAAGGTTCTGCCCACCGCTCAAAGAGGTCATGGATTCTAAAGGATTGTTGTTTTAATGGCATATAGGAGGAAAAAACATCATGAAGTGAAATGGAAAATTTTCTACCATAGAGTTCCCCTTTTAAGGTTTCTAATTTTGGGTCTAATTTGTGATAATCTTTTAAAAAACTTTCCCAAGATGAAATTTTGACCATTCCTAGTTCTTCAATCAAATCTTCTTCATTTTTCCAGATTTCAACCACCTCAGATAAGGGTTTTTGGGGTCTTAAATGATCAGACCCTGAGAAAGCTAATTGCAGATGACTTGCCCAATCAAAATCACATATCTTTCCAATATCCAAGGCAACTTGATTGAGGGCGAGGGTTGGGTCTTTGTTTAAATGGGAGCATAGCCCATATCCGGCCTTCAAATGAAACGCTAAAATTTGAGACCCATCAATTCCCTCCCATCGAAAGTCAGAAGT
>CAZEPC010000261.1:0-6949 GCA_964513765.1 uncultured archaeon | reverse complement strand
AGCGCCCAATTTATCCCGAGAAATACGGAATAAAAACACGTAAACAATTTGAACCAATGCCAGAGATATCACCGTCCACCCCACCGCGCGATAGATCGGTACGGTTGCAATTGTGATAACCGGATAAAATATCTCCATCCCATCAATGGCCGAGAGAAAAACAAATACTAAGGCAAGGAGAATTCCTCCCATAAGGATCTGATAAATTGCTGAAATTAGCAAATTATGCCGGAAAGGATCAATCCGCTCTTGGGCAAATTCTTCCAACACGTCTTCCGAACTGTTTTGGTCTTTTCCTGGACGAACTTCTTCCCCTATTTCTTCTCTAATTCCTTCTTCCGTCATTTAGACAACCTCCTGTAGGTTAAGCGGTGCATAACTATTCACTTGATTGGCAAATCGCAGAACATCCTCCAGATCTCCCTTTACCACGAAGAATTCTCTGGTACTATTGTACTTGACATTCGTTTCCCGATAATTAACCACATCCACCCTCCAATCTGCCGCCACATGGCTTTCGGTGACATTTTTGATGATTCCATAGTCACCAGCAGGATTATAAAGAAGGCCGTTGCAGCACGGTAATAAGCAATGCCAGAAGAAATCAGAACCCTTAATTTCCGTGTAATAATCCGATCTATTGAGCAATTGGGTGTGGTTTTCGGCCAAGGTAGGAGAGTAAATTGCTCGGTCCCACTCATCGGTGAATTTTACGTTAATCTCGTTTTCACCAGGATCCTCGCTAAAGGCATATTCTGAGATGGTCCCATCCCAACCACCCTCTTGGGATTCATTGTCAAAGGTAAAATAATTTCGTTCCCAATGCTCTTGGGTTATATTGAACCTTCCGTATGATTCCCACTTCAGATTATAATAGGTTTGGTTCCACTCAGGGGTAATAAATTTCCTCTTTTGGAATTGTGTCTGAGGAAGAAGGCCCTGATCAACAAAGTTTTCAGCCTGCGAATAATTTATCGCAACACCAATATCATCCTTTATATCCTCCAATGTTATTGCCGCATCAAGGACCTCATAGGCAATAAATTCAGATGAATCATTGGTGATGGTGTTAAGATATGGGTTAATTTGAATTTCATCCCGGAGCGCACTTTCGCTTGGTACAGTACTCCGAATATTCTCGATCACTTGCTGGAGATCTTGATAGGCATCATAGGTTTTATTCATTGTGTACCAATACTCGTAGCTCTGCGGAGTAATTCCGGTGGTATCGCTTACCTGAGCGAGCCAAATATTTTTCTTGGCCTCAAGCAACAGACCATCTTCCCCATCATATCGGTATGAGCCCCATTCTCTATAATCAGAATCGCTTATATCACCAGAATTATATGCATTCTCCAAAAGTAATTCGGTGGCTTGCGCCAAGTTTCTCATGTAGTAATTCCTCGCCAAAATGGTTCCATCATCCACATATCCCTCACCATTTCCCATCCAATTATAGAATTGATCATATTGATTGGGGAACCATTCGAGTTCGGGAACATATTTTTCTAAGGGTGCAACTGCATTCTTTTCCACGCATTCTTCGAAAAAGTCATCCATCCGCATAAATTTATTTCCCTTTCGCTCCAATTGTTTCAAATGATTTTCGTGGTTTTTCTGCTTTTTCTCATTAAATGCAAAACGTTCCGCGGGGCCGACATCGACTTCCATATCCCCCGTATTTAAGAGTTCCCCGTCAGCAGAGTATATTTGGCAATGATAATATCCGCCTTCCACCCGAGGGAATCGGGGGACAACCATTGCATAGCTTTTTCTTCCGAGGTAATCCCATTCAAGCACGGGCCGATCAGGATAAGTGCCAAAGTATCCCAACTGTTCCCTATGAATCACAAATGCATCAAAGTTCCCGGATTCTGCCACGCTTCCAAAACCAGGCATCCAATGTCCTTCTTGCAATACGCAAATTCCGGACCTCGATAAGTTCCATTCATTCATCCTTGCCAAAGTATAGTTGATACTCTCGCGGAAATCTTTTTCCGGATATGGAAGGTGCCAGCCGTGGCCATATTGAGGTACAATCAGCTCCAGCTGCCCATTTTGATTATGTTTCTGCAGCAAGTCAAAACTCGCCGGAAAGTTTTCATACATATATTCGATGGTTCTAAATTGGGTTTCCAGAGTATAATTCCAATTTGTGTGGTTATCATACATGTACATAACGTGAGTCATTGACATGATAATTTCATCGTAGGTGGATTCATCGCCCATTTTATACTGAATATTAAAATGATAATAGACAGTAGATGCCTTGGGTGTGGAAGAAAGATATATTCCGATCCCCCCGGTCAATCCCACCGAAATAATAGTGGCAATTAACGCTGCGGCATATCTTGACTTAGAATCCAACCAAATCGTGTTAGACTTCATTTTTTTCTCATCTTTAGTGTATTGTATTAATTTGAATTGTGTATTAACTTATATTTATATTTATATTTATATTGGGTTTAAATTATCACCAATTGCTTATTTTTGGGTAATTTTCAACCAACAACAAGCATTTTTCCTTAAGTAAACTTTTCCCTCCCATAATAAAAATGAATTGGGATATTGCGTGTTTATGAGAAAATCACAAAACAATTTAAAAAATCAATATAGGAAAAAATTGTTGATACGCGGGTAATTTCCGTTATAAAAAGCCTATTTCTTATAGGAATTCAAAGATCTAATCGCAAAATAGATTGCCACGGTAAACCCAATATCGAGGACAATACCTGCAATCAACTCAAGCTGAAAGATGTCAGGCCTGATAGAATATTCCACAAACCAAATGGTAGAGACAACATAGGCCAAAACACCCAGGAAAATTACCATCCCTGCCCATATGGGGCGGCATGGTTTCATTTCATAGCTTGGATCCTTCCATTTTTTCAACCATTCTTTTTCGTAGGTCGGGAAATCAAAAACATAATAATAGAGCACATATGCACTCATATACACAAAGATAAAGCTCCATAAAGAATCAGAGGGCCAGTGGCCAAATTGAACCGCCCTTCCGATCCCCATCAGGATGCCCCCTACAACAGAAATTCCCAACGCGATGTATTTAAAGATATTGATAATCTTAATTCTGTGTTTTGGCGGAATTCTGAATAGGGACAATAAACTGGCAAAAATAATGGATCCAAGAAAGCCGGCAGCCAGAATTTGTGCATTGGTATCGGTGTAATCCTTGTTTATCAGAACGATACCCGCGAGAAAAGCGGATAAAAAAACTACAAAAAGCGCAGAAAACAGAATCTTAGTGCTTTTCCGTACGTTTTTGGTAAAATGAACCATTACTTCAGGATGGGAAAGCACCATAAAGAGCGCTATCAAAACAATGGCCTCCGTGGGATGACCTGCAGAGAAAGAAGAATTGCCCAGTGCATCCCTTATGGCTTCACCATCATTTACGGCGGCTAAGTTGGCAAGTACTTGTTTAAAATGGGGCCACCATACAGGATGATATTCATAACCATTTGGATCATAAGGATATACCTCCCGGGGGCGTGGCCTTCCCCAATATCCTTTAAAGATGGCGTTTACAATCAAGCCAGTCCCAACCAGGGCAACCGTAATAATATACCATCCATACCTACCAACAGGTTTTTTCTTCCCATTAACCCAACTCGTGAATATGAGGATAAGAGCAAATAATGCAACACTGATAAGAATCGCCCCCTCTTGTTCATAAAGAAAATGCCAAGGTTCCGAGTCCGCATAAATGAACCGTTCCTCTTGGGGTGCGGTGGCATCAAAAAAGGCATTTTGAATCTGTATCTCCAAATCCGTAAAAATGAAAATAAGCGTGAATATGAACGAAATCACGGCAAAGATGAGAAAGCCCCGGTTTATTGATGATTTATTCTCAGAATATTCGTAGGGTATTTTCTCTGAATTTTTTAATTGATTTTCTGCTGAATTTTCCATGAATTTTCATTTTTGTAAAAGAATGAAAATATTATAAAGTTTTTACGGAAGATTACTTAACTTAAAATACGAACACATATGGATTATCAACTTAACTTATGGTCTGAATTTGTTTCTTATAAACATGTAGCCCCACTTATCCGGGAAATGAAAAATTATAACATGGGGATCATCCAATCCATTGATGCGGAAAGATTGGATGACTTCAAATTGATCTATGATAGCTGTCAAGAATACAACGTTCCCTTAAGTATATGGCCTTTACTTTCCGAGGAAAAGGGATATTGGATAAATGCGGGAAATATTCCGGATACGAAAGATCTTATAGAACGAATAATCAAAATGTATCCCGAGATAGAGTTTATTGCTTTCGATTTCGAGCTCCCCAAGGAGATGAATGGGGTGAAAAAGTATATATTCGGGAGGAAAACCATACAATATCCTTATAGAAGATATTTTCAAGACCAGCTGGATGGATTGGTTGATTTTATCCACGACCATGGAATGAAAGTCTTAAATACCACCTATCCGATGCTCCCACATTTTTATCAAAATTACGGACTCTTACTTCCCAAAATCGCCGATTTTTACTCGGCTATGATTTACACCTCATATTTTCAATCCATCTTTGGCAATACCTTCATCAACAAAAGGCAATGCATTGCTATGACCTATATTCAAGCCAAAATATATAAAAAAGAGTATGGAAAAAAGGCCGCATTGGATTTAGGGAGAATTTCAAATGGAGCTATCAGAAGTTCGCTTTATCCTGTCCATTCACTAGGGCATATTTGTAAGGAAATAGATGCCGCACTCCATGCAGGAGTGAAAAATATACAAGTCTTCGCCTTAGATGATAACATTTTTCATTACAAGGATAACTATGATGAATTTTTCGGATCACTGGCTTCCTGCAAACCGCACCTTTCTGATGAGCTTCGAACTTATTTACAAAGCCCGGGATGGAAACCCGTTGTCTATGGGAAATTGGCAAAATTTTAGGTTCCTACTTTCCGGAAGTCTGGGCACAAATCAGTGTTCCCCCAAGCTTTCCCAAATAACCAGCACAACCCACCAAAGCTATTGCCAATAATAAGCTGGCCCGATATTCATTTGCAGCGATAAGATCCCCGGCGACTATACTCGCATTGATGATTGAAAGAATTAAGAATGCACTCCCTACATAGATCTTGCTCTTTAAATGGGGAGGATTGAGCCGTTTAAACCGGATCTTTCCATCAATAAGTCCAGTAACCATAGTTAAGAATCCTGCAATGGGCATAATTATAGAAAACACATATGCTGAACCCATTAAGGCGAGGCTCGCTTTATCGGGGAAAAATACGATAATGAATACAATAAAGAAGAAGAGAATTGCCGAACCCACCGAAAAATGGGTCATAATAGGATGTAGGTGGTAGGAAAGGAATTTTCTCCGTTTCTCCGAGAGCTTTGAAGAGTAAGGTTCAAAGACCCTTTTTTTTGCACCACATGCGGGGCAAACCTCCTCAAGATCATCCTTTTGTATCACATACCCGCAAACATTACATTTCGTAAGAGTCATATTTGATAAATTATGGCTTTTGTTAAATAATTGATGGATGTATCATAAAAAAGCTGAAAAGAATTAATTTTATGATTGCTTAGCTATAGTGAATCAGAAATGAATCTCATTTACCGCCACTATCAAGAGGGCGATGACCATCAACTCGCCGATTTATTCAACAATGCCTTTCATGTCCTCATCCCCAAAACTTACAAGGGATGGAGCTGGAAATACACCGAAAAACCTTCTTTTGATCCTAAGTCCCTTCAAATCTGCGAAGATGAGGAAAAACATAAAATAGTGGGATTTATAGCCTCCGAAGTGGATGAATTTATTTTGAAAGGAAAAAAGATTAAATGCGGCAGAATCAACGATGTTGCCACTGATCCTGGATATCAAAGAAATGGAATCGCTGGGACATTGTTAGAAATGGCATTTTCTTACTTTGATGAAAAAAAAATACAATTCGCTTTTCTCTCCGCCGATCCAAAAGATCACCCCAGAAAGAAATTGTATATGCCCAATGGGTTTTCTGATCTGCTAAAAATGGCCGTGAAGCTAAAAATCTTAGATTGGTGGCAATTATTAACCAAAGAAGCGAAAATCCTTCTTCCATTCCTCCCATTTGTGTATTTATCTAAAGCATTAGTGAATGGATTGAGATATTTCAATCCCAAACGATTTGGCCTGAAAAAAGCAAGAAAGAAATTAGAACCCTACCTAAATACCAATTCTCCCTCAAAAAATCAAGCAATTAATCCCTCAAAAAATAAGGACCCTAAAAAATTACCAGAAAAGGTCCAAAGAGAGCTCCAGCAATATTTTCGGGCATATGATCAAGTTCAAGAGGAATATCTCGAGTTTTTAGAGGTTCGATCCCGGGAAAACTGGCATTGGCGTAGAATAGATGTCCCCTTTGAGGATTACTTGGGAAGCTTTGTGCACTTAAAAAATGAAAAGGGAAATATTATCGGTGGTTGTTCATTTAGCTGCCATACCACAAAAATAAAATTACTCAAAACCAAAGTAGAAGCCCGAATTGGATTAATTCATGAGTTATTCATGAATTGGGAGGAAATAAAAAAGTTATCACACAGGTTAAAACTAAAGAAAAATGAGATTCTGAAACTTTTCATGGAAAAGGTTGCGGATGCCGCCAAAAAACGGGAGATCTCAGTTTTAATTCACATGTACGATCCTTTAAACGATATAACTTCGGATTGCCTCGATGCCGGAAATTATATCCCAATTCCCGGAGGTGCATGGATGATAAAGCCCTATAAAAGGGAGGGCATGGTTCAATTTGATTCTAAAGGGGATCGACCCGTTTTTATACCTACCTATGATACCATCGGATATCCTTAGTCCATTAGAAATTGATTTGGTTCATATACTCAAACAGAATATTTTTTTATGCAAAAATCCTAAGAAATTATACTCATGCTTAAAATAATTTATATTGAAGAAAACAGA
>CAZEPC010000260.1:0-6972 GCA_964513765.1 uncultured archaeon | reverse complement strand
GGATTTATGGTCTCTCCCTTTCCCACAAGTTTATTATAAATCCTCGCCGCTCTTTCAGCACTATTTATATCTAAATTGAATAAATGTAAATTATTAAGTAAATTGTTCATTCCCAAGAGTAAAATTCTTATTTTTTCCTTAGATATTCTTTTTTTTGTAAATTTCAGCTTATAGATTCCATTATAAAGCTCAAAAACGGTTGGGCTCGTTGTAGCAAATTTAGATTTTGGATGATCATTAGCAATAGCATCAAACTCTAATTTCCCCTTTAGAATATCAATTGAGATATCAGTATCTAAAAAAATCATTTATGTAAATCTCTCCGTAAAAGCTTGTCTCATTTCTTTATTGTGTTCTCTCATCTCAGCTATAAGGTTTTCAGGTATGTTTGACCATAATCCGAAACATTTCATTATGTCTCTCTCATCTTTCTGTTTATCTAACAACCTTTCGATTACATCTGAAAAGCTTTCACCTGGTTTTTTATGTAATTCCAATCTATCATAAAGAACCTTTCTAATTGAAATATTTTTTGAAACCATTGTCATATTATTAATATTAATATGCATATTAATAACCTTCTAAAAAATGATTTAAAACATTTTAAACCTATGGTTTATAGATCTTTTTAGAATATTATAAATTCTTATAGTTTCTTTTATATTATAGAGAATTAAAAGAAGTGAATAATTATGTCAAAAAAAGTAGTTCATACCGAACTGGATGAGATGGTCGCATGGCGATTTAATCTTGTGAAATCCAATCTTGGTTTGAAAAGCGATGGTGAGGTTATAAGATATCTCATTTCAAACTACTATAATCGGAATTTTGGAGATAAAGTACAAAAGAATAAAGAGAGAGCTTTAGAGGAATATGAGAACGATGTTAAACCAATTCTTGAAAATTTTATGAGTAAATATTCGGATCAATGGAAAAGATTAGGTGAAGAAAACTGACATGGATTCCTTCCATTGAATTAATTGAGACAATTTTTGAAAAACAACTCCATATACCCGTTGAATATCTAAATAAGAATCATTTAGAGACAGCATTGGATATTTTACATTTTGGTTATCCTTATAGGAAAGATCCATTATCTTTATTTGAACAAGTGGCAGTTCTAATGAGGAATATAGTCCAATACCATGTATTTGTCGACGGATGGAAACGCATTGGAATTCACATATGTTATGTTTTTCTCTGGAAAAATGGTTTTAAAATCCAACCCTCTGAGCCAGAGGAAATGTTTAAATTTCCGATGAATGTAGCGAAGGGAAAATTGCCTCTTATAGAAATTATGAATTGGTTTAAAGAAAATTCTGAAAAAAATTAATCTAATATAATTGAGACGAAAGAACATGCCATTTAATCTGGGGTTCCTACAATGATAGATTTCCATTTTGAATAATCGTTTTACTTATCTTATCTTATCTTAAGATCCATCCCATTTTTTCAAAGATAAATTAATTTGATTTATAGTCAAGATAAACTATTTTATATCTAGGCTTAGTATAAATATATGAGGTGCATATATTTGGGAGAATCATCAGAAGTATCCTCAGATAAAAAAACAACAGAAAATATGAGTGTAAGTAAAAAATCAAAACGTCTACGATGGATAGATCAAGCACGGGGTTTCATTATGTTTTACCTTGTTTTAACTATCACTTGGCCCCCTGAGGACTATCGGAAAAGAGAGACAAATATTGTGCTACATTATCTCTTCGGACACGCAGGTACTACCGACACGTATATGACATTATTTGATGCAGGTGCAGCGGCCTTCATTTTAGTATTAGGATTGAGTATGGCTATTTCTTTCACAAGACGGTCGGGAAAACACGGTTCGGGAAAGGCGGTCCAACATTTAGTTGTTCGATATTTGATTATATTGGCTTTGGGAATGTTGATCATTTATGCCGATGGAGGAGAGTTTTTCAACGAAGATAAAGGTACTGTGAGATGGGACGTCATTCCCTCGATCGCCGCCGCAGGGTTGGTTTCGATTCCATTCTTATTCATCCGGGATCCAAAAAAAAGATTATATGTTGGTATAGGATGGGCATTATTGTATCAGATTCTTATGATATTCGCGGGGCTGAAAGAATACGCCATCAATTCCGTACATGGAGGGATTTACGGATCCATATTCGGTTATGCTGCCTGCGGGATTATCGGTACGGCATTGGGGGACTATATGTATAGCTATAAAGATATCGAGAAAGATAAGAAATTTAAGGATATGCTTTCCTTGGGTGCTATTATGGCAGTTGGAGGATATCTGCTCACTTTTATCCCCGAAATGGAAGCCGCAAAAAGGCAAGTATCCTTTACCCATGTGCTTATTTCCTCCGGAATCACCTTCTTGGGACTTTCTGTCTTTTGGTATCTTGATGAAAAGAAGGATATGGAACTTACCTATTTACGGGCGTTCGGAATGAATCCATTCTTGATGTATTTGTTAGTTCTCATTCCAGACTTCTTGATTGTGGATTTAGTGGAGCTCTATGATGCCGACACAGATTGGCTAATGAATTCCGTGTTTATGGTGATCTACTTACTAATTGATTCGGTGGTGGCACTTTTCTTGTATAAAAAAAGAAAAAGTCTTTCCACGGAAAAGGTGGCCATCGGTGCAATCATCATAGTCGTTGGTTTGGCGGCAATCTTAATATTTGGCCTTGGGATAGAATTATAGAGGAAAAAGACTCACTACTTTCTAATTTTTTTTTTGATTTTTTCTAGATTTTTCAAGGAATCCTCTATATGTTAAAGATGCACATCTTTCTATATGATTTTTGCCTTAAGTCCAAAGCACTTTAATCACTTTATGTCCAAAGCGCATCATCCATTTTATATCCAAAACATATCATTCCATATTATATACAAAGTATCCTTCATATTCTGGGTTAAGCTCCCCCCAAATTTGAGTTAGCTAAATATCTAAATTTTGGATTCTAAATATTGGGGGATGGAAAATATTGGGAAGATAAAAAGAGTCTGAATTTTAGGTTTGATGTTGAAATTTAGTATATTTTAACCTCTTTAATGGCTTAAAAATATATAGAATGTCTTCCAAATGTAGCTTATGTTTGATATAAAACGAAAAAAATCAATTTTTTTACTGACAATTCTTATATGTTCATTAAGTACTTTAGTCATGAATTTGCCGAAAGCAAGAGGTGAATACAATTCGGATTACGAATATCCTGTATATGTGGGGGACTTCTTTGTCTATAGAAGATCAGATCCGGATTATGGCTTAGTGTATGAGGAATATGAAATAATTTCTAAGATAGAGGGATATCCTTATAATTATAGCATACATGCTGCCTATGAAAACTACACAATAGATACTCAAATAGGCGATAGTTTGGACAATTTAACGGTCACTCATCTCTTTAGTCTTTACGGAGATATAAAAGAAGGAGGATATTATGACAACAGCGCCGATTGGAATACCGAAACCATTGAAATTATGGGGGCATCGGTCGAATGCTGGATATTTCATGATGCAAATGATAATGTATGGTATTATGATAAACAGTACGGGGTGCTTCAGCGGGTAGATGATCCAGATACAGCGAATATAGTTGTGTGGGAACTAATTGCCGAATATAATATCAATGATTTAGCAAGCTTCGCGGAAAACGATGCAGAATCGTATCAAGCTGGGAGCGGAGGGTGTATAACCAGGCAAACTCATACGGGAATCTCTCTCTATGGAGGAATGAATATGGATCAATATGAATCAGATGGTGTGGTGAGGGGAAATGGATATGAAAATGATCCCTATGTTGTTGAATGTGTAAAGTTCATAGATACTGATAGTTATGGATCCGCAATTAGCGTTAATATGTGGCAAGATTATCTCACCATCAGAAATTGTGTATTTGAATCCGGATATGAAAACCAAGCAATAATATTGGATAGTGCAAAAAACGTAAATATCACAAACTGCACTTTTTATGATGATAGCAGCAAATATGGTATACATTTAAAAAACTGCGAGGATTGTTCCGTTCAAGACTCCGAAATATCCAATACAAAACATGCGGGAATCTTTCTGAGTGCCCAGTATAATGATAATGGACCAGTTGATTACTCCTCCAATGTGAAAATATTTAACAACAACATCCATGATGTAAAAAACCTCGGACAATGGGGATGGGAGGGAAGCGGAATCGTTCTCCAAGGTGCAAGGGATTGTAGTATTAGCGATAATAAAGTGTATAAGTGCGTTAACAACGGGTTTAGATTAGAGGAACTTGACCATTGCTACAATAATATCATTAAAAACAATGATTTTTGTGGCAATACCAATGGCGGAATTGGAAAAGCTCCAGGTACCGATTCCAACACCTATGAAAATAATAAATGCGGTGAAGAAGGTACGAGTAGCAGTAGTGAACAAGATTTCGGTTTTGGTGAAATTCCCGGTTATAGTCCCATATTTCTCCTGGCAATTAGTTTTATGGCAATTGGGATTTTGTTGAGCAAAAAAAAAATTCTCTTGACCAATCCCAT
Organism: uncultured archaeon; assembly: GCA_964513765.1. Classification (GTDB taxonomy): domain Archaea; phylum Asgardarchaeota; class Lokiarchaeia; order Sigyniarchaeales; family Promethearchaeaceae; genus CAZEPC01. The sequence goes on along the minus strand of CAZEPC010000260.1, from coordinate 2,445 downwards.
TGATGGACCCGATTGATGGACTATAAAAATTGGTTATATCCTTCCTTTTTTCTCCCTATTTTTGATTTTTGAGCGTTTACACATCATCTTCTCACAACCGCCCATCTTTTTCCCATTTCATGCAAAATTTGGGGAGTATATGCTTATCTATTAAACATTAAAGTTGAGAATGCAACAACTTTATTAATCCTCAAAATAAATCTAGATTGAAATAAATAACCATGTGATTATTATGAAACACAAGAAAGAATTTTTGAGTCTTTCTCTATTTTTTGTATTCGTTCTTTCATTAGCTTGTAGTAATGCTGCGGCGGTACAGACATTCAGCAGCTCATCACAAGCCAATGCGAAAACAGAATTAACCTCTGAGGAAACAACCAAGCATGTAGGGATCCTGGAAGCACCCAATATTCCCTCTAATCTCTTTGTTTCCTCCGAACATGAAACAAATGTTCAATATGAGGATACCTCTGAAACCGTTCAAAATGAGACCTCTCCTAATTATATCGATTCGATCGGAACTTGGAATAATGATCCGATCCAGGATATGTGGGAAAGGCTCAATTGGATGGAAATTTCGAACGATACAAATATAGATGAGACATATAATGTAAGTGCCGAATTAAGCATAAATGATTTGGGTGATTTGCCGGTGAATTCACGGAAAACATTTCAAATGCCTAGATCAGAAGACCAATGGAATCAAGTTTCAATGGATTTAGATCAAGGAGTGTATGTACTTTTTAGTTTTCACCCATCTAAATTAGAACCAAAGATTGTATGTGAAGAAACGGGTTATTCTCTTGAAGTGGAAAATTTAAATACTGGTTTTGATGGAACTATCGAAGTATATTTGTTTGCCGTTAAAAACTCAGCCGTTCATAAACTCTATTTCCAGCGCGGGAGTAGTATTAAACCAGTTTTAGATTTATATGTAAAAAAGTACGATGTACAAAGCATAAACTATGGGGAATTAATACAGAAAAAGGAAGGAAATAACCCCGTGTATTCTCGAACCGGTGATGGGGAAAATATAGATTATTTGGATATGCCCGTCTATGTTTATGGGCTTGAAGTACAGAAGGGAGATTATATCAAGATAGATTTCCAAAATCTCTTTTCTGGACATACTGGTGTATATGCAAGAATCACCGATATGGAGAATTTTGAATATAAATTAACAAACTTCGAAAAGGATAGTGATTATTCTTGGATAGGACCCATTCAGGAATCTGAAACGCTTTACATTATTGTACCTAACTATGACTTCTATATATATGATTCTCCAAACGAATATGGGGAAAATCTCAATTTTGTGTTTAATTGTGAATCCGAATCAATAAAATCCTATACTCCAGGTAATGATAAGACATACCAAATTAAAGAACTCGATAAAGATATAATAAAAATGGAAATCGATCAAACTATGGGCTTAATGATGAACGTCACCCGTTCGGACAATGCACAAGGTGCTGGTGATTTGTTATTTTGGGATCCAATTGCCGATGAAAAGATTACCATTACCCCAATAATGCACTGTCCCCCGGAAAAATATGATGTATATTTCCTAAAGCCTGGAACTTATTATATGGAGATTTCTAACCAAGATCAAACAGGTATTCAATATGTAAAACTAGAATCAAGGATACTGGACATAGGCGGACAACTCGCCAGCATATCAAAAGAAAAATCCGCTGATTTGCGTTTGAGCGACATGACAAATATTGAATTTTCTCCCTTAGAATACAATGGAACCAGCGGAGGACAATATATTCCCGAGATACTCCCGGTTAATTTGGAAGTAGAATATGCAAATCCATTCTTAATTAATTATACTTGGAATAGAGATGATGCTACAGATGCATTTGCCAACAATGAAACCCAATTCGGATTGAGAACCGCATTCATAAGTCAATCGCAATATTATAATAACATAACTAGTTCAATGTATCAAGATTTGTCTATGAGTGTTAATGATGTCAGTAGCCAAAATCAAACTAATACATTAGAGAATTACCAAATGGAAACCATATTTTATGATGGGTTTGAGAGTGGTTCATTTGGTTCTAATTGGAATGCTGATGTTTATACAGCTATTTCCACCTCCACCTCCAGTACTGGCGCTTATAGTGCTCGTATGTATTATTCCTGGAGCAATTATATTACCAGCAAAGAAATAGATATAGGAACTAATCCAGTGAAAACATCTCTTAGTTATTGGATTCAATTGGGAGAGTTACCTAATGAACCCGAATCACCAGATGAATTAGAAGTGAGATATAAAGCAAATGATGGATATTGGAATCTTCTTAAAACTTACGAGGCCAGCGATTATACCCAAGGAGAGGCTATAACTGATCAAGTAATTTTGCCGAATGATGCTTTCCATTCGGAATTTAAAATAAGATTCTATCCTGATAATAATAATTATTTAGATGATTACTG
>CAZEPC010000259.1:0-7030 GCA_964513765.1 uncultured archaeon | reverse complement strand
AGCAGAGGCGGGAAAACACATATTTTGTGAAAAACCCTTGGCCTTTTCCCCCGAAGATGTAAAGAAGATGATCGAAGCACGTGATGAATACAATGTAATCATTCAAGCAGGTTTGGTATTTAGAAGTGCACCCCAAATTAATTATCTAAAAAATCTATTTAAGAAAAACGAAGGAAAGTGGGGAAAGCCAACCAATATTATATTCCGGGATTCTCAAGAAAAACCTTACACCGGATTCGATGAACATGCTTCAACATGGCGGAAGGATAAAGAGAAGGCTCATGCTGGCATTTTATTTGAACATACTATCCACGATATTGATGGGATGATCATGATTTTTGGGGAAATTGATAATGTTTTTACCAAAGCTGACTATTTTGCCGGATATGAGGGGATTGAAGACTCAGTCTCGGGAGTTTTAACATTCAAAAGCGGATTAAAACTCTCGGTTAATTCAATGTGGAACGATATTGATTATTCAAAAAGAAGGATGGAAATTTTCTTCGAAAAAGCCTATGTAATGATAACGGTCGATGAAAGAGAAGAAAAATCGGTGGTGGTGAAAGTGAAATACTTAAACACGGCCGAACAAACTTTGAGCGATGCTGAAATGGACGAATATTTCAGAAAAGAAGTCCTTCAAATGCCTCAAATAGAGCCACAAGCCTCCGGCCCATACTATTACGAGGATCTGCGATTCCTAAACTCAGTGGCCAAAGAAAAGTCCGCAGAAGTAACCCTTGAGATGGGAAAATATGCTCAGGAAATTATCGAGGCTTGCTATAAAAGTTCGAGAGAGGGAAAAGAAATCAAATTATAAATTGATTTAGGTGATCAAGCGCACTTACTTAGAATCGGGATTCAAGGGAGATTTCCGAATTCCTCTGTTAAATCCTTTATTTGGGGAATTTCATCTTGAACAAGATTGAATACCTTTTTTTGTATTTCTTTACTTTCTTGGCAATCATCGGAACACCATAAATGTTCGGTTCCCGGTTTATAGCGGGTGATTGTATTATTTCGAAGGTAAGATTTTATGCAACAATCGGGATACCCGAAAAACTTCCCTAATATCTCGGTATAATCCTCAAAATCCTTAGGATCCACAATTATATCTTTTTTTGGATTGAAATTTTTGATGGCCTGCAATTTTTCAATTAATTCCATACCAACAAATTCAGGATTATAGTATAGGACCATCTCTGGGCGCTCAATCAAGGAGAGGGCCTTGATTTTTTTTAAAATCTCAAAGATATCTCTCCACCCATCCTTATATTTTCTAATGAAATCACCAGGTTTTATCCCTTTTACGACCAATAATACCTCTAAGGCAGATCTTGGCCGAATTTTCATTAACTTTTCTAATGAATCACGGTCTAGATGGTAATGTTCTTTCATTTTGTCTTTCATTCCCAGAAAATCCTTAATTAGTAAAAGGAGAGATCTTATAAAAAATCAATAAAAATACTCTTGAAAGGAATAGCTTTGAAAGTTACTCGAAAACCGCTATGTATTTCTTTACATAGTGATCTGGGTGGTACCTCTTTTTGGCAATTCGCAATCCGCGTATTCCCAAATCTTGTTCTCGGTTTACGTATTTATAGCCATTTCCGAGGTTATTAAGCGAGATCTGATTAATTGCATTATAGGCACCTTCGTAGTCGGTATTCGCCTTTTCCACGTGACAGACCAGTGTGTCATCTAAAAGATCCTCATAAAGGGCAAATGCCATGATTTTACCATCAACCCGTAAAAGACCGCCCGTTAAATCAAGAAGATCCCAATTTTTAAAAATCTGAGTCACACCAATTTTCTCTTGCTTAAGATTTTTTATTTCTTCGCAATTTTTCTCCTCGCACCATTCTTCATGCAATTCCATACATTCATCGAGATTGGATTTTTCAATTGTTTCATAGTGCCAATCATAATGTTTTTGGTATTTATTGAGTTTCTGTCTGATTTTCTGATAGTCGCTTCCAGAAAGTTCAACCAAATCCTTCACCAGATACACATAATCCCAATTTTTCCGGTCATCCTCAATTTTCAAGGACATATCGGATTTTTCCAATTTCTCTTTAAAACTTTCTGGAACTCGGATTATTCTAAGGGTGAGAGATTCTTTATCACATACATTCTTCAAGCCCTTAATTATCGAAATTGGGTCTTCACCTGCTGGAGGGAATAAGTCAATCATATTATCTTTTTCCAAGGATATCAGAACGAGATGATCCTTATACTCGTTCCATATAAAATCATAGGATTGACGCCACATGTAAAGATTTGAAAATGTATATTCGGACATAGGAAGCGGATATTTAGAAAAATAATGATTAAATACTTCTTTGTCCTCGAGTTCAATATGCTTAAATCCAGGAATGTTATCATTTATGCAATCTTTAAGCGTTTCATTGGGCTCCATGTTTTTAATTAGAGTGCTATGATTTTAAAATATACTTCTTTTAAAAAATAAATACATCTCATAAAAAAGACTTAATTCCAAAATAGATATGCTTTTTTGATGATTTTGGTGTTTTATCGTGAGAAAGAATAATCACCAAAAATAATAAAGCTTTTTATCCTTTCGTTGTAATATTTATATTGGAATAGGGGCTATGATTTTATCCATTTTTCACAATTTAGTGGATCGTGGATATTACTAATTTACGCATTTTGCGTTTACCCTCTTTTTATTTTTACAAACAGCTCCTATTCCACCACTATTATTATTAATCAACCTATTATTTTGATAAATTCTTGTCTGTTAACCAACTATTGAGCTTTTTTATCCATTTATAGACATGCTTTTCATCTAAAGAGGAAGTTAGCGAAATTTTCAAATCTTGTTTATTGGCAATTGAAAGAGAAATAAATGATTTCCCAGAAAATGTATATATTCTTATTGAAGAAAAACCAAAGATCGTCTTATTTGAAAGATTATATTCATCTTTTAGTTTCCATTCATTTCGTTTTTTCTTCCAGATTTCCACTTCAAGAATATGATTTTTAAGATCCTTATAAAAAATTATCTTACGAATAAATTCTTCAGGTTCATCCCTAAAGACACCCCGTAGTAAAAACCCAGCCAACAAAAACAGCAATAGAATCAGAATAATAATGGTTATAATGATTGTCTTTACTGACCCAGTCACAATTACAGAAACAATGATGACAACGAAAAGAAGAAGAAATAAGAAAAAATATGATTTCTCGGTTCCTTCGGAAGATGTGTAAAGCAGGGCTTTATTCCCCTTGATCTTCAGATAGGGATCATGATGATTTTTGATTGAGTGTTCTTTCATTATAAAGATATTATAAAAGAATGAAATTAAATCTATGGAATCCTAAGAGATGGAACTTAACCGATGATTGATCTAATTGGCAAAGTAAAATATTTACGATTTACATTCAATTTTTATTTGCATTCAAGAGATTTACCAAAAGAAATCTTAAAGTAGATAAATAGAATTAAGATAGTGTAATTAGGATCACAGAAGATTATATTTTTATACATTGATTATTCCCTACTATCTGGGAGGAAAAATTTTTATGTCTCACATGAAAGTGCATAGGTTTTCATCAACAAACGAGGTCTATGATGAATTGGAACGTATAATCCAAGACAAAGGAGAATCTGCCCACATTAGCCCTATACTCATGCGAAATTATGCTAAAATAGGATTAGAAGATTGGGAACAAAAATCAAAACTAGATGTGCTGGACTTATTTGATCAAAGTTTTGAAAGAAGAAAAGAAGAAATACCCAAAATGATCCAATCGATAAGGCCATACATAGGGACCGCTCTAGACACAAGAAAGGAAATAAGGGAAGTCTTGGAAGATATTGAAGAAGCTTTTAGGGAAATTTATGGATTGAAACAATGGTAAAAATTTTTTTCATTTCTATTATTTTCCTCTTATTTATTTTCTATTATTCTAAAGGCACCTCCATTATTTTAACGGATTCTATATAATACAAAACCCTTAGATGTAACCATCTCCCAATACTTAGTGGAATCGGGTTTTTATAAAAAATAAGTAAGAAACCAAATAATTTACCCTTTTGAAATCTAACATTTTTAAAGGGGAATTAATGCCAACTAAATAGGATTGATTACATGGCGGAACAGAAATTAAAGAAGTTCTTATCTATTGATGAAGTCTATGATGAGTTTGAAAAAATGATACAAGAAGTAGGAAAATCTGCCCATATTAGCCCCGCACTCACCCGGAAATATACGAAAGAAGGGCTAAAAGAGTGGGAAAAAAGTTCAAAGCTTGATGTCTTGAAATTATACAAAAAACCACCTGAAAAGCAGAAGGAAGAAATTCCTAAAATGATCCAATCAATCAGACCAAAACTTGAAGTAGCCCTTGATAAAGAGGAGGCAATCAATGAGGTTTTGGACGACATTGCAGATACCTTCAAGGAAATTTACGATTTAAAATAAAACACCTTAATACTTTTTTCATTTCATTAATATCTTTTCTTTCTTTCATCTCCAAAACTCACTCAATTCTGTGATTTTTAGATCTTTAAATAGATCAAATTGAATATAAATCTACAAGTTGGAGGTGAAATTTTTAATGTTCCCAGATGACTCAACCAATCCCAGATAATGAGTAGTTATATTTACTTTATCAGAAAAAAGTATTAGATGAACATAATAGAAAGAAACTATTGAAATTTTTTTTTTCCTACATGTTAGAAGTATGAGAGAGAATGAGATTTTTGAGAATGAGATTTTTTAATAGGATCTTGGATAAAAAAGGCATCAAAAAGTTCCTAGAAACTAATCTCATTACTTTACAAGAATTATTTGAAATAAAAACGATAATTGATGAACATATTCAAAAAAAGAGGGGAAAAAGCACATTTTCTCTTAGAGTCCCAAATTATCCTTTGGTAAACAAACAAAAAGATAAAAATAAGGGAGCCTTTGTAGCGTTCTTATCCTATAATGCCGAAAAATCATCTGTTAAGAGATTTTTCGTAAAACCGAAAATTCTTTTTTATTCCAATGAAAAAAGATATCAATCATTACTCTTTAATTTTGAGGGACATGAAGGGGACATTATTGAGGTCCGGCTTGAGCCAAGGAGTAAAAAATATTATTTAGTCAAGAGAAATTTTTTAAGAAGAAAAAGAAAAAAAAATAAGGATGATTCCTCATTAAAATTGAAAAAAATAGGCAGGGAAAAAGCATTTAATCTTTTAGCTGGACGTGTTTTTTTCATCGAGGAATATCTAAAACTTAATCCCCGAGTTATCCCCTCATGTCTGAAAAACTTCGTATGGAACCGGGATCATGGAAGATGTGCGAAATGTGGATCAACAGAAAATCTCGAATTCGATCATGTGATACCTGTTTCAAAAGGGGGTGCAACCTCGGAGAAAAATCTCCAATTACTATGTAAAGAATGTAATCTAAGAAAAGCATCAAAATTACGATAATTATATGGCTTTATGAGGTCAGAAATCAAGGTTTTTTGAGAAGTCAGAAATCAAAGTTTTTTAAAAAAAAGCTTTTTAAGGTTATGGAGAAAAATGAAGATTAAGTTGAAGTTTTCCGAAAATTTTGATTTTCCTAAAAAAGTGGTAAAAAACTGGAATTCAATTAAAAACAAGTCAAATCAATTTATTAAAGGGAAAGCAAAGGTTTCTGACATCAATTTCAAGCGAATACTTCAACACCCAAATTTAATTGATATCCAAATTTTCCCATTGGTGAAATTTCTATATGAAAAATATGGGATTGAGATAGGAAGTTCATGTTCGGGTCATAAACACGAAACCCCTTTAATTTTTCTGAAGATACCTCCCAGATTGGGTTATTTTTTTCATTCTGCATTTTTTGATTACTATAAAAATAGTATCACCAAAAAGCAAACCACGAAAGTAACTAATATAAAACACATAAGAAAAGACATCTATTACCTCAAAGAGAGAATAATGCTCCGAATGCCCTCAGTAAAGGATTGGAGATATTGGAGAAGACTTCCCATCTTTGGAGTATTTATCAAGGTTTTAAAGAACGAAAGGCGAGATCTTATCTCCATTCAACAAAGAAAAATAAATTTAGATTTACTGGCGTTTTTCGTTCTCAACCTATTAGATAAGTCTTTAGAATACCAGAAACAAAACAAATATACACGAAAAATAAGAATGTGATAATTGTGTATGTAATTAATCAACAACCAAAAGTGGAGTTAAGAGGGTAATCATATATCTAGAAGACACGATATTATTTTTTGTTCTCTTTTAGCAATACATTTTTATACAATCGAATCAAACAAGAAATATACATAAGAAAAAAATAAAAAAGTTGAGGAGAATAACTTTGACTCACTTCGTAAAAATAAACAACAAAAAAACATACATTGATAAAGGGAGATTGGATCTTTCATCCAAAGGAATTCAGAGCTTTGACAAAATTAACGGATTTTTAAAAACAAAAGATGTTCGTATTCTTGATCTCTCGGATAATTCACTTTCTAGCCTAAGCAATCTACCAGATGCATTTATTCAAAATAATAGTAAAAGCCTTACCAAATTATATCTCTCAAGAAATAAGATAGAGAAAATTGAGAAAATAGGGCAATTTTTTAACTTGGAAGAGCTTGATCTCAGCCATAATAAGATCAACAAAATTATGGGCCTTTTCTCCCTCGAAAATTTAATTTCTTTAAATTTATCAAAAAATCCCATAGAAAAAATTGAGGGGATGGGAAATCTTAAACAGTTGAAGACACTCTGGCTAAAAGAGACCAAGATAAACCATGAACTCATTGACAAGATCGGTGGAATAGATAAGGAGGCTGGTTTAGTGGAAAATCCGCAAAATATCATTCAGTTTTGTGAGCAAAATAAGGACATTCAGGAAAAATTTGAAATGTATTTGTAATATATTAAGAGGTTGAAGCCTCCCCGTGTCGAGTAGGGCAGAACCCTCGCGGGTTCGTTCCCCCCTAGGAGGCACGCGTGCGAATTTCTCCGCAAGTGGCTCGAGCCTAATGTCCAAAGCCGTCACCG
>CAZEPC010000258.1:0-7041 GCA_964513765.1 uncultured archaeon | reverse complement strand
AACGAATCCTTATGATGTAATCGGTGAGGAGGAAGAAAAAGAACTGAAAAAAAATAAAGACTCCCTTATCCATTTGATTTTACCAGATGGGAAAGGAGAGGAACAATATCAAAACGCGAAAAAAGCTTTTGAAAATTTTGTAGAAGATAATGCGGTTTATCAAGCCGACAAACCGAGTATCTATGTATATCGGCAAGAATCAGAGGACTTTTCTCAACAAGGATTTATCCTTGGTGTATCTCTTCAAGATTACGAGGATGATGAAATTGTAAAGCACGAACATACCCGGGAAAAACCATTAAAGGATAGAATTAAGCATATTACCACCACTAATGTAGCAGCAGGTTTGGTATGGAATGTCTTTAAAGCAAACGAGAAGATCAAAGCCATTATGGAAGATATAAAGAAAGAAGGCCCTCTTTTCGATTTTGAGAAATACGGATACCGACATCTCTTATGGGAAGAATCAAACCAAGAAACCATCAATAAATTGGAGGAAGCTTTCCAAGGAAACAAAATTTTTATTGCAGATGGTCATCACAGAGCAGCCAGTGCCAACGAATATAGAAAGATGAAATTAAAAGAGAAGGACCAAAATGAAAATGACAACGCACCTTGGAAATACCTACTCACCTATGTTGCCTCCGATGACCAAGTCCGAATCTTGTCCTACAATCGGGTTGTACGAAAATTACCTATGGAAAAAGTGGACTTTTTAGAGGAACTGAAAGAAGTTTATCAAATTGAAAAACAAGATCAACCCTTCAACCCAGAGAAAAAGCACGAGGTTGCTTTATGCTGTAAGGGAACTTGGTATAAATTAAACGTAAAGAATGCAGACTTTGATTCCAAGAGGGACAGTTTGGATGTGGCTATTTTACAAGATGAGGTATTGGAACCAATATTGGGCATTGAAAATCCTCGTGCCAGCGACAATCTCTTTTTCGTTGGAGGGACAAAAGATCCGGCAGACATGGAGAAATATGTAACGGAAAAAGGAAACGATCTCTTTATAAATCTATATCCCGTCGATATTAGGGATTTGGAAGAAATTGCCGAAAAAGGCGGAGTAATGCCCCCAAAATCAACTTGGTTTGATCCAAAAGTGCTTTCGGGTCTGGTCCTCTACAAGTTGGATTAAAGCAAATGAACAATCTTTTTTTTTCTTCCTTTAAAAATTCTTTCTTTAGATATCCTTCAGAAAAATACGAAAAATCAATAAATTATTTGGTAGGGAATCACTATCCTATTTGGTTTAAAATCATTATTTTGATGGTTTAAAATCGGAAATCATATTGCTCTGTGAGTAATTTAATCATTTATCATTTTAGCAATGATTTCAATTAAAAATTCTAAAACAAACAAATGGTGTTAAATATGGGAAAACCCGTAGGACTTCCAAAAGTAGATAAGAAAAAAAGAAAGCGTAAGAAAAGACATAAGAAACGGGGGAAACATAAAAAGAAACATAATAACAACAAAACTAAGTCCAAAAAACAACCCAAACTTATTCTTCTTAACTCAACCAGAGTTGAAAAAGTTAAAGATTATTTTAAAACCATTCATAAGGATTTATTTTATCAACTGGCAAAAAAAACCAATTACCAACTCTATATGAGGATGGGAAAAGAGAAACCTGTCTTTTTGGTTAATCAGAAAATGCATCATTTGGCAAGCAGCCTGCGTAAAAAGGTTGATATTAAACATTTTGCCATCAGTATTGGCTTTTTCAAGGCTAGAAGAACCCGTGCCGGATATGATGAAAATTTTTACCTATCTTATGAGGGAGGACGCTTTTTGTATAATTTTATGAAAAGAAAAGCCCAGGAAACCCTCAGAGAAGTTCATAAAGTTTTATTGGACAACCAAGGAGAAAAAGCATTCCTTTATGGGCGTAATATCTCTTTAGATCATGTTAAGAGTAAGACAGAACATCTTGTCAAGCGAAAGATAATTTTTGTGTTAAATCAGAGAAAAGAATATTTGGGGATCGCCCTCCTAAAAGTTAAACTTATTGGATCGGACGAATTAGAAGAACGGGGAAGATATATCAGAAAACACAGTAATTCAGATAATTTTATTTTAAGTTTATTAAATTTAGTAGATGCCGGATATTATCTACGGGAGGGTGGATAAAAATGGAATCAAAACAATTAAATCAAGAAGAAATCGAGCAAATCGCGGAGGATTATCAGTATTCGGATTTTATGGTTAGAGAATTAATGATAAATTACCCCGATGATTATCTGGAGGTAATTCGTGCATTTGAAAAACCATCTTTAGAGATGATCAGGACAAATACTCTTAAAATTCAACCCCAAGCTTTGAAGAAAAGATTAGAAAATAAAGGATTTAGACTGAAGAAAGCACAATGGATAGACTATGCCTATATTGTCGATACTCGTAATTCAAAATTATCCTTGGGGGCCACCCATGAATATCTAATGGGATATTATTATATACAAGATTTAGCCTCTATGATCCCGGTCTATTTTCTCTCACCCCGACCAGGAGATAAGGTAATCGATATGTGCGCAGCACCCGGAGGAAAAACAACTCATATTGGACAATATCTCAAACAAAAAGGAACCATTATTGCGATTGATAGGAAGGAATCTCGCCTTAAATCCCTAATATCCAACATTAATCGTTGCGGGATCCTTAATTCCATGGTTTTTCCTTATGATGGCAAAGATCTTAATAAAATCCCAAAATTTAGACATTGGGCCAATAAAATTTTATTAGACGCTCCTTGTACTGGATCTGGGATCATACGGAAGGACAAATCCAGAAAAATGAGCCGAAATTTAAAGGATGTAAAGGAGATGGCCAAGATACAGAAATCTCTTTTAAAAACAGGCCTTGAGATACTAAAGCCTGGTGGATTGCTCCTCTATTCAACATGTTCATTCCATTATAGAGAGAATGAACAAGTAGTTGCCGAAGTTTCGGCCAGTAGAGACGATGTGAATATAATTGAACCATTTAAGGTTGACATCGGATTACCTGGTTTGATAAAAGCGGAGAACCGGGAATTTGGGTATGACATGTTGAAGACAAGACGGATGTATCCGAATGTCCATGATACCGATGCATTCTTTTATTGTCTCTTGGAGAAGAAGAAATAGGCTCGCTCTTTTGTTCTGACAAATCTGAAATAATTAGATGTGATGTGGGGATGTATCGGATAAAAAGATCTGATAAATATTGATATACTTTTTTAATCATCGGGTTCGTTTATTGTATATCTGAATGATTTCAATTCTTCGATGGAGTTTAATTCCGTTATAAACATCTGAATTTCATCCATAGTATTTTTTAAAACATATGTGATGGTTTTCTCTCCATCTACAATAAATGTGTTTTTGTGAATGATGCTATTATGGTATTCAACCTCTAATTTGTTTATCTTCCTATTGAGCTTTTCGTTCCTGGTTTTGATGTTCATCATAATACTACCAGTAATTTTTGGGAAGATTTCCACGAGGTTTCCTTGAGAATCAATTAATTTTTCCACATCAGCGGGTGAAACATCTCCCTCTTTCGCATCCATTAAACGGACTAAAGCATCCCTAATTACATTGGAATTATTCTTATAATCCTTCGTGTGGGCCATTTTCTTTATGAAATTCCGATGTGATTCTGAAACATTAAAACTGATGATTGGCATGTGTGTTCACATTTTTTTTTCCTAAAGTACCCTTATTATCATTATGAAGCACCGAATAAAAAAACTTTTTCTAAAATCCTTGAATTCTTTCAAATAATTCGCTAACGAAAATACATACATAAGTGTAGTGCAGAAGTTAGAGATTGAGAATGAGATCTTCAACTTCCTTTGGTGTGAGATCGCATTTTTCGGCAATTTTCTGAAGATCTTCAAATTCAATTTTTCTCTGTACCACATTTCCATTGAAATCTGTTGATTTTTTCACCCGAACCTTGAAATTCTTCCCTTGTATTTTAAGATTTTTAGACATAATCGATCTCTCTAAGCATACCCTCTGTTGCTTTATCACCCTAACACCCAGTGTACCCGTGGCTTTAATAAGATAATCGGTCAAGGATGGAATCTCTCCTTTGTTACAAATAATTGAAATAAGATATCCGGGCCTGTTCTTTTTAGTTATTGTCGAGATAAGAAAGACATCCAATGCACCTCTTTTCATAAGGTTTGGAATAAGATCTCCGATTAATTCTCCCCTAACATCATCCACATTGGTCTTAAGAAGATAAACATCCTTTCCAAATCTTTCCATACTCAAATCATTTTGTTTAGACTGGGGTAAGGGTTGTGAATTTTTAGAATTTTCAAATTTATCCACCATTCTAACCTTATCATTAGAATTATTTTTTGCAGTTTCACAAAGGGATACTTGTAGCATATTTGGTTGGTTTTTTAATTCTAGTGTCCCAACCCCGACCCCTTTCTTGAGAATAATAAATGGATGAGTAAAATCATCAAAACTCAACACTCCAATGTCCTTCAACGCTGCTAGGATGGCAACACCCGTGGGAGTAGCGAGCTCCAGATCTTCCGGCCCAAATTTAATAGGTATTTTATATGAGTTTAATATATTTTGGGTTGCAGGTGCAGGGACGGGTAAAAGGCCATGCGCAGTTTTTACCATTCCGCCCCCTACAGCCACTTCCGTACAAAATAAATTTACTGAATTTTGCTTTGCAAACACGTTTAATTTTTCCAAGATATAGAAGACAACACATATATCGATGATGGTATCAATTGAGCCGATTTCATGAAGATGAACTTTTTCTTTTTCAATCCCATGAACCTTGGATTCCGCCTCTATGATAATTTCCAGAGCTTTTTGTGCTCCTTTTTTGGTGAGCTCTTCTTTAAAAGATAAGTTAGTAATATTCAAGAGATCTTGTTTCATTTCCTTTATTTTATATCCATGTTGCTGATTATGTTGTTGATGACTATGTTGTTGATGACTTTGTTGTTGATGATTTCCATGTTGATGATCATGGGAATGAGAATCCTTATTGTGGCTGGCATCATCATTTTCTGCACATTGCGGATGATTTTGGTTTAGATATTTGAAATGGGATTCTTCTTTAATGTTAGTTTGTAAGTAGAGCCCTTTAACCCCATGATTAATTTTCTCAACCAATTGAACCTTAATTTTGGATTTCTTACTCAAGGTTTGGAGAATCTCAACCAGAAAAGTTTGAACCTTAGAGAGCCCAATGATACCCGCCAAACTTGAAATTAGTAAATCCCCTGAAACACCCGAGTAATTGCAACCGATCTGAATGAATTTTGTGTCTAGCTCTGTCATGTTTATCTGAATCTCTTTTTTTATTTGAATAATTTAAAGAGTGGTTTTGATAAAAATCTTATAATTTTTGCCAAAAAAGTGGGGACAAATAGATCGACCATATAGTATATATTTGCGGCAAGGCCAAAAATATCCGATGCATAGCTTTTTTCCCCTTTAAGTAGGTCCGGCTCATAAATATCCCCATTGATATCGGGGACCGTGCCAACGACTTTTACATTCTTCCAGCGTACCTTGGCATTCTTCAAGGAATAATCCAGAGTTGCCCATTTTTCGGAAACTTTTTCATCAGTACAATATTTCCACGTATCATTGGTTTGAAAAACAACCTCTTTAGTTCTTCCTTCACCTTCTGGAATCAGAACCGAAACTTGGGCATACAAATTAACTGATCCGATCGAACGAAGGTAATGATTGGCTTCAATGCCCAACACATTTTTCCCTTCTTTCAAGAGGGAAGTAATATCAAACACCTGAATCGCTTTCTTGAGAGGTAAAATTGAGAGAGAATTCCTACTCTTGACTTCACCTACGAATTGTCCGTTCACAAATAATCGGGCAATATTTCCTCCGATCAGCTGGGCTTTTGCTTTTTTAACCTTCCCCCCAATATTAATCTCTTTTCTAAAATAGCGCAATTTCGGTTTAGAGCTCCATTTTTTATCCCAAATATAATGAGAAGGGAGTAATGGATCCCGAAATTGGATCCCTTTTTGTAATTCTGAGATTTTTTTATCACAAAAATCAATAACATTATAGAATCTTTCTAGAACGAAATCTAAATTGGGCCGTTTTGCTGCGTAAAGCCAAAGGGATTCATATCTTGTAAATATTTGTTGGGCTTTTTTTTTAAATTTTTCAATTTTTCTACAAATTTCATCTTTTTTTAAAGATCCCAAATTTGAATTTACGAAAACACGCATATCATCCTTTTTAGCCAATAATTGGGCAAGTTCCGCGGAGAAAATTAAATATTGGAAGTAGAATCCATTGTCTTTTGCCTTTTTTTCTAATTGTTCTAATTCTTCAATACATCCCCCAGCTTTTTTTGATAATTCTTCGTGCTGTTTGAGGAAGGGTTTTGAGTCGGAATCGATAAAAGGATGTTTGTACAAATACCTGTAAAAGGGTTGGGGAAGTAGTGATATCTTTTTTCTATAAAATTCTTTTAAATTAACCAAGGAATCAAATACTGACGAAAAATGTTCTGAACTGTCATCTATTGGAAATTGGAAGAAGAGGGACCCCATATCCTCCAGAAAGCTTTTATACTCGATTTTTTCTTGTGTCCAGCTGGCCGACCCTGAGAGAATTGGACCATATATATTATTGGGGCGAAGATTCTGATTAGCAAAATCACCCCAAGTACTATTCAATTGCCCAATTAATCCCATCTCCTTGGCGTCCTCAATTATTTGTATGATATTATTAGAAGCATTGGTATAATCGGGAAAATGTCGGGTCCAACACAGCATAGAAGGACTAACAATCACATTAGCACCCATTTCTTTGAGCATTTTTAGCTTTTTATAATGTTCTTTGGGTATATAATCCCAATACATTATAAGGACATCATCCGGGAACTTTTTAATGATATCAGGATATTTAGCAACGATATCATGGTAGAGGATGATCTTTTCGTTGCCATTTCTTTTGGCGATATTGTATAATTTCATATAATGGTCAAAAAGAGCTCCATCCATGCCCACTACATTAAGCAAATCCTTAGATTTGCCAT
>CAZEPC010000257.1:0-7071 GCA_964513765.1 uncultured archaeon | reverse complement strand
AGTTAAGCAACGTTTTAGATTCAAATTCCCGCTCAGAAAAAGTTTTTGGTTCCAGCTCTAAGGGCTTTATTACATTTTGATATGTTTTAATCCAAACATCTATACGGGTCAGAAGATCCTCGTTACCGCATGGCATAAGAATGAAATCATCAAATTTGTTCCTAATTTCGGCATCCATAGTTTTATGATGTTTTTTAAGAGAAAGCCCAATTTTTGGAACTACTTTGTATTTCTCATGTTCTTTGAGCTTACCGATTACCTCATCAATTTTCACATAGACTTGATCCACATCCATTATGAATAATTGGATTTTCTTATAATTTTTGAGTTTTTTTAGGGAAAATTGATTATGGATCGCGAGAAAATGATACTTATCACTCAAATAGGTGGTAAGAAGTGTGATCATCTTCTCATTCAATCCAATTAAAACAATCGTCGGCTTTCGGTAAGTCAATTTCCTCATATAAGTAAAAGAAAAAATATCGTAAATAAATTACGGAAATCGCAATTTTGTAGAGATTCTGAAAAAAATACAGTTTTTTTTATTTAAATATTTTTTATTCAGAATACCATACTATTAATTGAAAGAAACAATGAAATGTCGAAAAATGGGAGATCGAATTCCTTGGAAAGTGAGTGCATTGGGATTTGGTTGCATGAGGCTTCCCAAGAAAAGATTTTTATTTTGGAAACGCCCAGATGTTGATGCGGCAGTTAAGCTTATTAGACATGGGATAGATCAAGGGATTAATTATATCGATACCGCGTGGGGTTATATGTCCGGAAAAAGCGAGAAAATCGTGGGTAAAGCCCTAAAAGATGGCTATCGAGAGAAAGTTCATCTGGTTACGAAGCTTCCCACGTGGAAGATCAAATCCCAAGATGATTTCGAGAAGTATATGCATAAACAATTGGATAGATTACAAGAGGATCATCTGGATATTTACTTATTCCATGCCCTCAATAAGGAGCGATTTGAGAAAATTAAAGAACTTAACCTCATCGAAAAAATGGAACAAGCCAAGGAGGACGGATTCATTGACTACATCGGATTTTCGTTCCACGATACATTTCAAGTGTTCCGGGAAATTGTAGATTACTATGATTGGGATTCTTGTCTAGTGCAACATAATTATTACGATGAAAACTTTCAGGCAACGTACGAGGGAATTAAGTATGCGGCAGATCAAGGTATGGCAGTAGCAATCATGGAACCCCTTAGAGGTGGTTCTTTGGTGGATCCGGATCCCGAAGCTAAGGCGGTGATGGAAAAAGCGGAAAATCGGCGGAGCCCGGTTGAATGGGCACTCCAATATTTATGGAACAAACCAGAGATATCCGTGGTACTGAGCGGAATGGGCTCAACCAAGATGGTAGATGAGAATTGTACTTATGCGGACAGATCTGGGGTGGATATTCTTTCTGAGGAAGATCAAAAAACAATTCAAAAAATCGCCCAAATATATAGGGATAAGATAATTGTTCCTTGCACCACCTGTGGGTATTGCTTAGAAGAGGATGGGTGTCCGGAAAATCTAAATATTCCCGAAAACTTTGCGGCATTAAACAGATACTCCCAAACTGGAGATAAATCCAAGTTTCAAAAACAATTCGATAAAATGGATAAAAATGAACGATCGGCTAGTTATTGTGTGGAGTGCGGTTCTTGTTTAGAAAGATGTCCGCAAAATATTAATATTCCGGAGGAACTGAAAAAGGTAAATGGTGTCTTCAAGGAAGGAAAAGATATCGGAGAATACAGAATATAGGACTTTTATGCCTTTAATGGGTTTTATGCCTTTAATAGGTTCGATGATCTTTTACTTTTGAACATCAATCTTTTTTCCATAACATTTTTATTTTTTGTATTTCTCTTAATTGTTTAATGGACGAAATCGATGATCAACAAATAAAGCGACTGGCATTTGATGTTTCAAAACTCCATAAGACTTACAATCAATTAGTATGGAGACTTGCGGAGGCTGAATTATTGTTGCAAAGTGGCGTGGAGCCAAGCCATGATAAAATTAGGCAAATTGCGGAAAGTATATCGGAGTCTAATCCAAATGAGGAGGATTTACATTGGTTTTTAGCCGAAAAAATCCTCTTAGTAAAGAAGAAATGGGGTAAAGACTTGGCTCCTTAAACATGTTTTTTAGCTTTTTATCGATAATTAATAAGTTTGCCGTATTTTCAAAGGAAAATCCCGTTCTTTCGAGGGGGATGAACTTCTTGCATTTTATCGGAAAAACATCCAAAAATATAGAAAACAAAGGTCTTTAATTGTTTGGGATATTGCTTTAGATATGGCAAATACATTTTTGGGCATTATTATAATGCTTATCTCCACCACTATTATGAATATGGGGGCGGTTATACAGAAGAAAGCAATTGACACACTTCCAAAGCTCGATGAACAAGCTGTTTCTGACAATGTGAAAGGATTGGTAAAAAACAAGCTGTGGGTACTCGGGTGGTCAATGACCACAGGTGCGATTGTGCTTCAATCAGTTGCTCTGGGTCAGGCGGATATGACCGTTATTCAACCCTTGATCGCGTGGGGGTTAGTCGTCCTTGTGCTGTTTTCCCATTATTACCTAGGGGAAAAGATTCGGAAAAATGAAGCAATTGGGATTATGGTGGCAATTAGTGGCGTGATTATAATGGGTCTCAAGGCAGGGGCCAGCAATGAATTCAACACCTTAGAGGCGGTCTATGCAAATTACAATAAAACCAATACCTATATCTTGTTCGGGTGTTTTATTGGGTTTGCGATTCTCTTATGGTTCATCTCGGTAAAATCAAACTATAAAGATGCCGGAGTACTTTTTGCGATTTGTGCGGCAACCTTCTCAATTATTGGTCTTTCTTTATCGAAAGGATTGTTCACTATAGTTGATATCGAAGGATTTGGGACCACACTTTCATTGTGGGAAGCTTGGGCGCTTTTAGCTGCTTGGATAAGTCAATCAACGCTTGCAATTATCTTTCAACAGATGTCCTTACAAAGAGGAAAATCCATTATCGTTACCCCTGTATTTAATCTGGTATCGATGGTTCTTCCCATCATTACGGGAGCGGTTATTTTTGGGGAGGTCATAAATATGTGGAAAATTATTTCTACCCTTATCATCATTATCGGTGCGGTTTTATTGAGCTTTCCAAGTAAAAAGGAACTAAAGGAATTGGAAGGATTGACCGAACAGGCAAAAGAAGGTGATCTTGTTGAAGGTAATATCTCTCAAAGTGAAGGAGAAATCCTGAGTGAATAAAAATGACCAGCCAATGAAAATACCAGGCCAATGAAAATACCAGGCCAATGAAAATACCAGGCCAATAAAAATAACAAAAAAGTTCCCTACTTCTTTTTTCCCTTCATTCTAATCTTTGCCTTTCTCAACTTTTAGGTGTAAAGACCCCATACCCTTAAATATAGAAGGATCTCCCTTGAGCTTTCCAAAAACATTGCCTGG
The DNA here is from genome assembly GCA_964513765.1 of uncultured archaeon. Taxonomy (GTDB): domain Archaea; phylum Asgardarchaeota; class Lokiarchaeia; order Sigyniarchaeales; family Promethearchaeaceae; genus CAZEPC01. Next base: position 3,598 of record CAZEPC010000257.1, on the reverse strand, counting down.
CGAGATTAATTTGGGTTTCTCACTTGAGCTTACGGGAGTTTTCCCATAGAGGATGCAAAATCCGTTTCCTTCCAACCAATAAGCCAAATCTCCTATCTCGCATTCTTCTTGGGTATTTTCACCCTCGATCTCAACGGGAATACTTCCATAAAGCTCATCTCCCCACGATGAGAGCTCTACTTCTAAGGGGAGGGCATCCCATATTTTTTGACAGGTTTTTGGGTTTTTTTCGGTGAGTAAATCGGCTTCCATCTCTCCAATTTCATCAGCTTTTAATATAATAGTTTTCATTAAAATTCACACTTGTGTTGAAAAAATATCTCTCAAGATTTAAAGCTTGATCTTAAGATCCATAAATAAACTTCTTGTTTGTTGCTACCATTAAGATAGAACGATCTCTTTTTCTGCCGGAACTTCATCAACAAGTAGTTCGTCGGGTAATTCTTCTGGCATCTGGTAGGATCCCAAGACTAATGTTCCCAAGATGGCGCAAATCATTCCTAAAATATAAAAATACCATTTTTCTACAAATTGCCCAAAAATGACAATTCCCCCTGAAATGGTTAATAACGTATTGAGGGTTTGCTGAATGGGATTGAATTTGGATGCAGCAATCTTTTGGAGTCCGATTTGCATAATTATCGCCGCCAAAGTATTCGCTACCATACATCCTAAGAATAAATATAATACAGGTGTTAGTTCCGGATTAATAAATACCCCTTCTACTACTTCAAAAAGATTCTTCTCCAATGAAAGACCCGAAAATGAGATGTATGCAATCGCTGCTTGTCCTAGTATTGCTCCCATGGCAAATAGACAAGAATCGACTAAGGTGATAAGAATAGGATATTGTTTTGATCCCACCCAGAGCACAACTCCCGCACCCGCAATTCCAAGGATATAAATAATAAGCTGTTTTTGGGCATCCCATTGGGTTATATCATTTGTGGAGTTTGATACATTCCCTGCCCCGATGAAAATGGGCATTAAAATCATGAGTATAATTGATATTTTGGCCAATAAATTCAAATCTTCACCCAGATATTTTTTGGCAAAGAACACCAATACTATAAATCCAAAGGACATTAAGGGCTGGACTATGGATACTCCTGCCCATTCTAATGCCAATGTGTAGGGGATCCCTCCCAGCATGGCCAAAAGACCACTCCCCACCCAATATTTATCCTTCAATAACAATTTTAGGCTGGCGAAAAAGTTTTTCATCTCAATGTCATCCAGCTTTTCCAGAGATCTCTTTTGAACAATGGCCATAATATTAAAATCGAGGGTGGCTATAATAGCCAACACGATTCCCCAATAATATTGTGCTTCGGGCATTTTAATGTAGGAAAAAATTCACGAAAACTTAAAATTTTATGGGCGAAGATATGTTATCGAGAAGTTATTGAAAAAAGGAAAATTATCAAAGAAAGATTGAATAAGTAGTCTCTATAAGGCCTTAATGCTTTTGCGTTTCATCTTTTTGCACCCGTATCGTTCCTTGGGCATCGCCTTTTATGGTACAATCGTCAATTTCATCGGCTTTACTATTTATTCGTTTGAATTTATTAAGCATATTCTTGTTAATTTTTGCCTCTTGTGGATTTTGTACCAGATGGACGTTCACAGGGAGTGTAGTTTCCAAATTTTGCCCAAAATTAAATTTTATTTTTAAAATTTGGTTGCTCTTGCCCTGCTGAAGCGAGGATATATTCAGGTGCGTTTGAATCTTTACCATCATTTCTATCGTATCTCCCGCTTCGAAACTCCGGAGCCATGCCTTCCAGTTTTTCCCAATTTTTTCGAAGGGATATCTTATAGTTGTGGGACTATACTGGATACAATCAAAAACATTACAGGTACCGGCTACCGGTTCGATGGTCATTGTGGGGTTTGAGTACAGAATCTTAGTTATCTGATTTGTGGCGATCGATAATTTGCTCTTAAGCTGAGGTGCATTATCCGCGAAAATATATTTTCCTGTGGATTGTACCGCAAATTGATACATAAGCAGAACATTATGTTCCTCGCCTACCCCGATGCTGTCGATTGATGCTCCTAAATCCCGGGCCTTTTTTGCATACTTGATATACCCTTTAAATTGAGGATTATTCACATCTTCGCGGGAGCATCCAAAATCCGGCTGTCCGTCCCCCACCAAGATAATCTTCTGTGTTTCCAGATTTCCCTTATACTCTTCAAGGATATTAAAAGCCTTCTTTAATCCTGCATGTAGCGGAGTGCTTCCAAAAGGGGTAAGATCATCGATGGCCCTGGTTATTTCCCGCTTGTTATGTTTATTTATTTCAATCCCCTTGAGATGTACTTGTACTGGATTTCCAAAAGATACTAAGTTAAAAATGGTTCCTTTCGGGAGTCTCTCCACTTGTTCCTTCAGAGATTCCTTGGCCGCATCGATTTTGTTGTTATCCTCCATTGATTTGGAGAGATCCAATAACCAAATTCCAAAAAAAGGTTGGCTTGATTCGGAAGTGGGAGGGAGGATTTTAAAGCCCAATACCAGTGAAAGATCCTCAACTGGGGGTGCTTTGAGCACAGATTGTGTCTGAATGATATTAGGTGTATTCATAATGTCTATTAAATAATCAAAACAATCCTATAAAAGATTAAGGGATACCTAATTTATCCCATTTTTCATATTTTTCGTTTTTTCTCCTTTCTCTTATCTTTCAATGCTTTATGGGTTATTTAGGGGCTAGCTTGATCCGGGGCCATGAAATTCTCTGCTCCTTACATTCAGGGCATTTTGATGGAATTTTCATCTTTCCCTCGTGTATTTCAAATTCATAACCGCAAGCATAACATCGCGGTGGTTCCACCAAAAGCACTTTTCCTTCATTTCTTACCGATTTTGCGATACTTTGTATGTCCTCGATGAGTGAATACTTGCTTTCATATTCAAGCTCTACCATTAGGGTTTGTAAATCCAATAACCCGAACTTTTCCAACAATTTAATTATTTTTTGGCGTTTGGTAGTCCATGTGGAGTCTTCCATCTGTCTATTTCAATCCCCACAACAATAATAGAGGGGGGAGTAAAAAAATCTCAGCATTTTTCGGGGGGATTTAGATTCAATTTCTCTTTTCGTCGGTTATGAATCCTTTTTTAGTAAAAACAGCACATTGTTACTTAATGGCAATCTCAAGAAGCAATCGGAAAAAACCTAAAATCTATTTTTATGTCTTAATCTGTGTTACTCTTTTTATTATTGTAGGTTTGGGGATAGAGGGGGCTGAAGGTTATTCTGCGAAAAGATATGTCGAATCAAATTCCTATACTACCCATTCGTTTCAGATCTCTTTGATGGATGAGGGTTCATATGTTCCCTATCAATTAGAATATGAGTCCGAAAGTGAAAGTACAATTTATCTTCTCAATGATACCGAACTTTCGCAATTTATCAATCAAAATTCCTTTAAACCAATCCAAAACTGGTCAAAGATCAAAACTTTACGGGAAACCTTTGAATATGATGAAATTCACACGTCTCTTGGGCTGGAAAAAAAAGAAATCCTTAATGAAGATCAAGAGGTTGTCGATGTTATTGTGGATCTGCATTTCGTGGTGGTTAATTCC
>CAZEPC010000256.1:0-7088 GCA_964513765.1 uncultured archaeon | reverse complement strand
GATGGGTGCAGTTAGTAGATGAACAAGGACGTGTATTTAGTGGTTATGTAAGCGAGTAAACGACTTTACAGATGATGATAAAATCATTGATACATACGGTATATATTCAAGAAAAACAGACGGATTTAAAGCGTTTAATTCATATAGTCCACAATTGTTTATGGATAGTATGAGTCTATATATATAATGAGGTAAAGAAAAATCCTATTTTTTCAATTACCCAACTTAGGAAAAATTATAATAAGAAAAAATCAAAAAATCAAAAAATAGAAGATTCATTTCTTATTGAGATTATTAAAGAACTTATTGAAGATAAAATCATTAAAGGAAATATCAAAACAAAAAGCTTGCTCTTTTTCAAAAAGCATTACCTCACTAGAGCAGATTTAATTCATAACGTGGTCATATCAGATAAAGATATCAGTAAGTCCAACTTAAATAGAGAGAAACAAAGACTTAAAGAAATTAAGCGGGACATCTTCAACATGACCAGAGAAATGGAAAGGTCGGCCAGGAATATTGCACACGAAGTTGAAAGCCTTATTTTAGTCGAGAATGTGAATTTGGCCGAAGAACGGATGGAAAACAATATAAAAAAAGCAATTTTCGATGCGACCTTTTTCCATAAAAATATAGAATCATTCCAAAAAGAATTTGATCTAATTAAGCCCGTTGCGTTAGAAGATGAAATAAAGAAATGGAATAAGGTTTATTCCCGACTCCAACATGATTACAGGAATATTAAACGGAATCTGGGACTTAAAATAAAAGATCTCAAAAAGGAAAAAATCTATTATAATCAAGCAATTGAATTAGAGGATATCATCGCAAAATATACACATGATCTCCACGATGATTTTAATAAGTTCCAAGAATATTTGAAGGATTTAATCAACACAATAGACATACAAGAAGATGACAATGATTTCATAGAGGAACTTTTAGCCAAATTGGAACCAATTGAATTGAAATTAGAAACATATGATACAAAAATCAATAAAGTCTCCCAATCAATTAAAGCGGAAAAAGGAGAAACTAAAAAGATCAGGAAAAAAGCCATCGATAAATGGATCACGGAATCCGGTGAGTTTAGGAATTTAATCTCGTATTATAGAGATGGATTTACACAATTTGCCGAAACCAAAGAACAAATCGAAAAAGAAACAAGCCAATTCATTAACGAAATTGAAACAATCGGAAAAAAGATTCATGATAAAATCAAACACAAGGAGTTCCAAGAGGCCTACAAGCTCACAGAGTCCTTTCGTGATGTGTACAACAAAATTGAAAAAGTATCTGATACCCTCAATGAAAATTTGCAAAAGAACTATAAGAAGAAACGAAAACTCTATCCATTGTTCCGATCTATCGAACAAGAATGGCTTATGCACCAAAATGTGCTGGAAAAGCTCACTGAAAAGTTCAGAACTGAGTTCAGATCATCCATAGATATGGGATTAGAAGTTCATTTAAAGGAACACTTCATTTCGGTAGTGAATGGAAATATCACGGACTTACGTGCCCAATTTGTGAAAATAGAGAAAGAATTGAATTCCTTTTTCTCAAAAAAGAATTATCCCTCAAAAGAAACGGTCTATAACAAGCTTCATAAACTCCAGGACCACCTTAAAACAAGAAATGAAAAAGTTATTCGGGCATTAGATAAAGGTAAGAAACAAAGTGATGACTTTGAACTTAAAATAGAAAAAACTATGGAGAAATGGGTCAATTTTAAAAATTCATTTAGTAATAATATAAATAAACTGCAAGATAAATTACAAGAGGAACTTATCATTTCCGCGATATTGCAAAAGGCGGAAATCGAAAAGAAAAATATCTTTCCCATAAAAAAAATATCCCGCGAATTATCAAAGGATATGGATGAGCTAGCCCAAGAATTAAAGAAACTAAAGGCTCAAAATAGGATTAATATAAAAATTAAAGATAAGACCGATGAGCTGGAAATTCACAATGAGGTATGGAGAAAAAGTCAAGCACTCTCCCAATTTTCCAGAGTGAGGATCCGGGAATTAAACAACAGATGCGTTACCATTAATAATTATCTCCTCAACAGCCTCCAACATACCCAATTTTTAAACGATATATTTCAAACAAAGGATCTCGCCGAAGAATTTAAAGAAAAGATCAACAATATCAAGCAAAAATGGAAACTTAAGTTAGATGATTATGAAGTTGATGATTCCTATCAGCTTATTGAGGAAATTGAAACTAAACTGTTTGAAAAAATCAAGGTGTATGAGGAAAAAAGCCACGAAATTCTTAAAGTTTGTAATTTAGTGGGCGATTTCAAAAATTATACCGATCAGAAACTTGTAGAGCTTGAGGATATTGTGAACGGAAAAATTCATTATCTATATGAAGAAATCCAAGACATTAAGATAAAAAAATATAAAAAAAACATCTCTTGGTTCAATAAAGAGAAACAAAAATTATTGAATGCAATAAAGAAAATAGAAAAAGATGTGCAGAATAAAAAGAGTTCGCTGATTAGTAAGGAAAGCAAGATTATCCCTGCAATGGTAAGCTTGGAGGAACAATTTAGTGAAAAGAAAGATGTGTTAATCGGAAATTTTGAGAATGCCGAAAAAGATATTTTGGATAAGATTTCGACCCTAAAGATTGATAAAATGAAAACAGAATTGGAAGAACTTATTCAAAAATCCCAGGATAAGCTTAACCTCAATCTAAAAAAGGCAGAGGATGAAATTCGACAAAAAATAAAAATTCAAGATTTTATCAGTGCTGGAAAAAAGATGGGCGATGATTTCTCGGAAGATTTAGAGGATGATCTCAAGGATTTTGATAAGGAGATCAAAAAACTCAATAAAGGATTCACCAAAGAAAGTTCTATATTTAATATCAAATATTCTTACCTTATACAGAACTGGGAAAAGTTTCTCTTAGAATATCTTAATCGAATTCAAGAAAAAGACGTGGAACTTCAAAAACATATGATTAAAGAATATATAAATATGGTTATTGATGCATTAAATGAGCCCTATATGCCCGTTGACAATATTGCGCGGGACTTGAAGTTAAAAGAGAATTTGGTCAAACAGAGACTGATGGGCTTGATCAAGCAAGGAGCATTATCGGGTAAAATTGATCAAAAATATAACATTTATATGAAGAAAGGAATAACGGTCGATAAACAGATCGTCGATTCATTAGACGCAATGCGGTCAAAGAACGTAAGAGCCTATTTAATAATGAGGAGGTTTGGTGGTGCCCTCCGATATATTACTCCCGTAATAAGTTTAATCTTAGGGATCGGATCCTATGTTGCTAGCCAACCCAACACAAGCTCAGCGGCCATTATCGCACCCATTGGAATTGCCATGATTATTTTAATTCCGATTGTACTATATTATATTTATTGGCTCTATTTAGGGAGGAAAAAAGCACTTAAGGGCAATGTCATAGTTAAAGGAGGGGAAGAAACCCAAAAACAAGAAAACCTAACGGTTACAACCCAATCTCCCCCAGATAACGTAGTACCTGGTATGGGATATATGGATGAAGATGAGGACACCGAAAAGGGACCTGACGAACTTCTGGAAGAAGAATTAACCGCCAAAACAACTATAACCGATTTTAATGCGGATGAAGATGATCATGAAGGAAATCCTACATTTAAAAAACCCTATGAATATTAGAGCAAATTGTAGAATTAAAGAGTTATGCTGATAAGATAACTTAAAAAAAGGATTACATAGATTTTATCATCAAAAATTGATGTTTGGTTTGAAAAATATTCGCTTTAAGACCCTTCTGAATTTCGCTTTCAATCCTATTCATATCAACAGATTCTTCGCGGGCTGCGTCATAAATCTCATCCAACTCACAATATATGTATCCCCCTCTGTTAGAACCTAGGATCTCCATCGTGCTGATAATCCAGTCATAATATTTTTTAGTGAATATTCGACTTATCTTCTTTTTTTGGGATTTAATTTGAGTTTTCTTTTTCTTTTTTGAAGCCAAGCCTTTTCGGGCATTTTTTGTGAGGTCTAAGGTTATATCACAGACTAGAGACTTCGGAGCTTCAACTTTATTTATAGGATTAGAATTATTATTAAAATTAGTAGGGACAATGCTGGGATTCTGCTTTTTCCGAGGGGCTTTTTTAGGGGCGTTTTTATTTCGTACTCTGCCCGATTTCCCCATTTTTTTACGCCTTATTAATTCTTCTTCCAGGGCTTTGAGATTTCTTATTTGTTGCTCCTCAGAATCATCCTTATTTTTTTGATAACGGGATTGAATGTCCTCAAGAGATTGTTCTTTGAAAACTGGAAGAGTATCGGACCTTTTAATATTATCATATGTGTCTACCATCCCAGGAGATTGCAATAGGTCGTGCATCTTGTTCTCTCTGTGGTGGGAAACATGGTGATATATGGCATCAAGGGTATTCTCAGTGACCAAATAATAGCACTTTCCAGGACGATGTCTCCCAGTCCTCCCCCGTCTCTGAATAAGACGTATCTCACTGGGTACGCTGTCATAAAAAACCACCGCATCGACGTTAGGAATATCTAATCCTTCCTCCGCCACAGATGTTGCAATAAGGACATTAAACAACCCTGAAGAGAAATCTTTGATTACTTGGGCTTGTTCTTTTTGGGTCATCCCCTTATCTTCGGGAGTTCTGGTACTCTGCCCCACAAATCGTTTTGCTTTTATTATATATTTTCCTTCGGTTGCCTTTACTTTAGCGGCTTTCTCATTAGCATTCTTTCTCTTAACTGTCTTTTCTCTCTTTTTAGATTGCTTTTTCAAAAGGTAATCATTGAGCCGATTCAAATATTTGGTGAGGTATTGTCCCATCTCCCGGTATTTTACGAATATTATGATTTTTGCCTGACGATTTTCCTTTAATTCCCTCAAAATTATTTCTCTTACATATTCCAATTTGGGCGATGAATTGATATTATCAAGTAATTCCAGGATATTTTTGATATAATCGGAATGAAGGAGCCTACGGAGACCTTTTTGCCCTTGTTTTGCTCTCAGCCGCAGTTTATCCAAATAGGTATCGAACATCTTCACACTCTGAGTGGTGAGGATCTCCTTCAAATGTTCTAAATAAATCCCCAGTACCGCCTTGGATATAACCGCCGTTTGACTGGGTGCGGATGGATAATTTTGATTTTGATTTTGATTTTGATTACTGGATTGGTGATGAGGACTTTTCCCGTTTTTAGATGATTGAAATACGTCAAGCAAATGGGGAAAGTTTAATTGCGCGGGAGAGATATCATACCGTTCATAATCTTCCTCCCGCAAATAAGGATCGGTAAGAATATCGATTTTCTTCATATCTTGCATAAGTTGAATAAACTGGAATTTGGAAGTATATTTTCGTTTGGGCAAGATATCCCTCTCATAGAGATAGTCCATTATCTTGCGAATGGCGGTATCTAAAATTAACTGAGATTTAAAAATTTCGTCTGGCATCTCGATATTCCTTATTATTTCCTCGGTGGCGTAAATGTATTCTTTGATATCCTCGCTTTCATCATTCCGAAACATTATTTCTTCAGTTTTAAGGGTTCGGCACAAATCATTTATCCTGAAGAGGTCTTTCCCAGGCGATGCCGTCAGACCCAAAGTGAGGGGATGAGTACATTGTTCAAAATATTTAGCCGCTACAAAGGTATAAGCATATCTTTTTCTGGCCTTGTGAGATTCATCAAAAATTATTTGACTGAATCCCTTTAAATCATATAACCCCGCTTTTAGGTCATTTTGTATAATCTGTGGGGTTGAAAAAAAGATATCGTTCTCATTTAATGCATAAGCCCGCTTGATCGGACCTAAATTGCTGGATATAAGGCAGCATCTAACTTTATCAATTAAAAAATCCTGAAACGTATTGTAATGCTGTAAAACCAAGGGTCGTGTCGGGGCGAGAATTAATATCTTTGAGTGGGGTGCCTTATATAGGATCCTAACAATAGAAAGAAGTCCGATGATAGTCTTCCCCAAAGCAGTAGGTAAGACAACCAGGGTATTTTTCTTGGCTGCTACTTTGGCGATATTATTCTGGTATTTTCTAAACCGAATTTTATCCTTTACCAATAATGGATGATTGATGTATGTAGGCTTTTTGTCGGCCATCTTTTTTCCCCGCACTTAGAGATATCCTTGATATAACTTTGGGCAATATTTATTAAAAATATGCAACCCCAAATGATTTTTTAGAACGGACGTAAAAAAAAATATCAAATGATACGCTGTTTATGAAAAATCTTCTCAAAATTAATAAAAATAAAAATAACTTTAATCTCATATGGGGAAAAAAGACAAGCAATACATTATCATAACTGCAATTACACTAATTTTTTTACAAATTTTGTTTATCGGGCTCATAGGAGGTTTTAATTACAATAATCAATATTCTCCCGATTATACTCATGAAACCTCAATCGTAAATCGTAATATGAAAGATAATGATCTAATGGAGGATAGTGGAGGTGATTCTCACCCAATCCAATCCACAGTTCCTCAAGCATATCAGCCAAGCTCTGCAGAAGCTGAATCATATGGCTCGGAAGAGTTATTTTGGTGGATACACATAACCGATATTCATATCGAAATGGATAAAGAGGAAAGACTCAAGAATTTCGACACTTTCTGCAACGAAACAGTTTCTATCGTGGATCCTACTATGGTATTATCTACGGGCGATCAAGTTGACGGCGGTATGACGGATGAAAGAAACCAAGTGGGTCATGATGTAGAGGAATTTCAATATTTTAATCAAACTTTAGAGAAATACGGGTATAATCAGTCGTTCTGGTATAATGTAATGGGAAATCATGAACAATATAATATCCCCGATTCAGAGATATTAAACTACCAAAAATATCTGCGATCAGGCCCTTTAAATTATGATTTTACGATTAATACTTCTTTTGGAGATTACAGAATAATAGGAATAGACACCACCCAACATATTGGGTTAAAGAACTTTCTCAATTTATTCGGGGAAGCAAAAAGGGAAAAGTTAGATAAGATTGAACGTGTGATCCGATCAAGGGATCCAAATAATTATAATCACACCA
>CAZEPC010000255.1:3166-7093 GCA_964513765.1 uncultured archaeon | reverse complement strand
TAATGTCGATATGCCCGCCTATGATGATTTAACTGGCAAAGAAAAGAAACTTATCGATGAGTTAGAGGAAATCATGTTTTAACAAACTCCTTTTTTCCATCCAGATTAGATTTTATGTTGTAATAAGGAAGAAAGACAATAAACTTCATAATTTTTTTATATTCTCTCTATTTTTCACTCAATCATTTTCATTTTCTAGTTCTGCATTAATATCTTGTAGAGAGAAGTTAGGAATCCGATCCGGCAACCATCTCTTGCCCCTCTTCATCACCCTTAACACCACTTTTTCCGTTTTCCAGTTCGCGTTCTTTTTCTTCTGCCAATTGCTCCAATTCTTTTGCCCGTTTTTCGAGAGTTTCTGCAATCTCCGAAAAATCATTTTCACAGTACTTTAAAATGGGTAACCACAACAGAGAAGACAGAACCCCGAATGTGAGAGTACAGAAGATTATGGTGTCCGAGATTGGCATATTGCTGCCGCTTGCACTGTACCAGTCAATAATTACCCCTCCCAGCCAGGCGCCGAGAGCTCTTCCGATCGCATCCATAAAGCTGGCCGCGGCAATCATTGTCCCCCGGTGTTCCGGCAAGTTCACATCCATCATGGACGAATACCAGTTTGGTGCTATTCCGAACTGGAAACCCATTCCTACACCCAAGATTAAACCCATTAAGCAGAAAAATAAGATGAACCCAGTATTGTTACCGGCAAAATTCAAATCACCTTTGAAAAATGATTTGTTTCCGATATTGGGATAGAATAAAAAGCCCATGATCATGAGAGGAATATGTACTACCCCGCATAATATGGCCACTTTGACCCGACCCGAATAATCGCCCAGTTCCACCTTTTTATCACCCAATTTTGCGAACCAAAATTGTCCCCATAAAAGAAAGACAATGAGGAGAATAAAAAAGGGTAGTGCAGAGGAAATGCCATCCCAATCTAGGCTCATTCCCACCTCTACCGTGAGCCAAGTCACCAAGAATCCCAAGATTAAGCCGCTGAAAATAGTATCAATGAAGTTTACAATCAACCAAAAGTTGGATTTCCGTTTGTATATATATTTGAGGTCCTCCTTTTTTATCTTATAGGCCATCGAATATTCCACCTCTTCTTTAACGAGTACATCTTTTAGTGCCGACTCCGAGCTTCCGCGTTTGGGTTCCTTTACGAATAATACGAGGATACAAAAAGATACCCCCAAAATAGACATGAGCAAGAATGGTATTCGCCACTTTGAAATAACTTCCAGAGAATAATTCTGTTGAATGTATTGAATCCTTTGAATCAGACTAATGGTATCATCGGCGAAATCATAATCAATTTGATTATATGCGAAGGCTATAGACCCTCCACCTAAACCACCCAAGGTAGTCGCTAATCCCCACCATGCAAATGAGTTTCCTCGCTTCTCGCTGGAGAAGATGTCGGACAGAAGGCTCATGGTTACTGGAGTGCAACCACCCGCACCAAACGATCCAATAATCCTGAATAGATATAAGAAATAAATATTAGGTGCAATATATACTAAAAATTCCCCCAATGACCAGGTGAGGCCATATAATATAAGCAATCTTTTTCGGGAATATTTATCAGCTAACCAGCCGCTTATGATAGTGGATATCGCAAGCGTGATTTGGGACACGGCCACAACGCCTCCCACCACCGCGAAATTTTCTTCCAGTTCAAATTCCGCGATAATTAACACTTGATTGACCAAAACCAAAGAGGCATCTGATTGCACCAAGATAATTAGTGGTAAAAACAACAAAATCGGTAAAATTTTTTGATATTTTTGCTTGTAGGTTATCTTTTCGCTACTTTCCATACTTGCTTAATTACCAAGCCCCATAAAAACTTGATGAAATAAGGAAAAATGAAAAAATTTGAAAAAAAGAAAATCTAGTCTAATATCTATCTTGATTATAATAACGTTTTGGATTGGTGTGAAAATTTGATTCGAGAAAATCATCATATAAGTGTTCCAAAAATGAAAGACGTTTATATTTTCTTATTTTTTCCCCCAAGTCTTCATCTTTTTTGCCCCGAACAATCTTAACCTCTTTGAATGAGATTTTCTCTACATGTTCATTCTTTTGGTTATAAATGAGGTGATTATTCATATGTTAATATGAAAAACACTCAATTATAAGTCTTCACAATTGTAATATTTTTGGCAGATTTTTCTTAGAGAAATATTTTTGTCATAGATTGGGATTGTCCTCTTTTTTTCGTCGGTATATATAGTCCGGGAGAAAATAACAAAAGAACCAAGATTATATATTTTTTCCAATAAGTGAGCCGAAATTTTTCTAAAAACTTTCCATATTATATGGAGATGAATTATGAGTTTCTGAGTAAAATAAAGACATACCGAGATATTATTATCATATAAGCCCATAAAATAAGAATCACCATTAGTTTAATAAACATTAGAAGGGCTATTACTTATTGCGTTTTTTCTGAGTTCTTATTCCCACATCATTCCCATATCAAGATCTTTGTTTCTGAACGAATTTTTTCATAATTTTTTGAGGTTTTGATGTATCTTTTTGAGGATATATTCAGCCTTAATTCTTTCTGAGACAAAATCCGTTAATTTTTGCATCCTTTCCTTTGCAGATTCCTTGACAAATACAATTTTACCCTGCATCCCTCTTTTTTTATGACAATTTTGCTCTTTAAGAAAGAGGCGAAGGTCTTTAAGGATTGTTTCAATCTTAGCCCAGGCCAAATATCTTTGTTGAGAGGGAATCTGCCGGTCATAAGTCCCCACCAAATAGCGTTCCAACCGTGATTCAAACAGTTCCACAATATCGATGGGAGAATCTTCCGATTTTATATGGAATTCATCCCTGACCTTTCCATAAAACTGGCGAATTTCGGTCCAGAGATGGCAGTTTTTGATAAGATGGGGAGCAAAAACAGAGTTCAGCATCAAGCTAGCCTCTCCGTGTATTTTATGTATAAAAGTTTCTTTTTGTATCTGAGAGGGCAAGGGAGATTCCGAAAGCATCTTCACCTCGGGCAACCACTCGGAAATGGGCAAGGGGTTTTTAAACTCGAGAATAGATTTTCCGATCCGGCCATCTGATTTAATTAACACAGGAATGATGGGTGCCCCCGTTTTCAAATGTAGGGCGACCGGACTTTGGGGAAATGGTACCAGATAGGGTAATTTGCCGTACCAAAAAGGAACATGCAGCTGGCCTTTGTGGGAAAAATCGCACATAATAATCACGATTCTTCCATTTTTGAGGTGATTTTCTAACTGATTTTTGATATCTCCGTAGTTGGTGGTGCCGACCAGATGAAAATTTTTCATCCGTTCATCCTTCAGTAAACGGCGGAATAGTTTTTGATTTTTCATATTTGCCACCCCCACCACCTCATAGTTATGGGGATGCATACTAAGACCGGCCGCCACATAAAAGATATTCGAGGTATGCACACTAGCAATTATGGCCCCCTTTCTCTTTGAAAGAGCTTCATCCAAAAATTCCAAATTTTTGAAATCCACAAAACGATCCAAGGTTTTGGAGGTGATCGAGGGCAAATGGAGCATGATATCAACCAAAATTGTACCAGAATTGAAGATCCACGAACGATAAACCTTTTTAACCCACTTTTCCCCTATCCGATTAGATGCTATTCTGGGAAGAAGATACGACAAACTCTTTAATACTTTGGTACGGGTTGAGGGAATTTTTTCCAGATAACACTTTCCAATTAACATCCCCAAAATTCTTCTCCCAATTTTCGTCAAACCAAGAAACCGATAGAGTTTGTAATGATGAATATAGAAGGAGATGTGGAAAAGCGGCTGAAGGCCTTTGGTATTTCCAGATTGAAACTTTGATAAGACATTCTTAAGCACCTTCATTCCTCCTTAACCTTAAGCACCTTCATTCCTCCTTAACCTT
>CAZEPC010000255.1:0-3066 GCA_964513765.1 uncultured archaeon | reverse complement strand
TAACCTTAAGCACCTTCATTCCTCCTTAACCTTAAGCACCTTCATTCCTCCTTAAGCAACTTCTTATTCCCTCAATCGCCCTATTTATATTACTCCAGCTTTTTAAGTTTGTAAGAATGAGGATAATTTGGCCAGTACCCGGTGAGCTCGTCCAATTTTTCTGAAAGAAAAGAAAGCTTCTCGGGATAGGGAGATGGTGCGGTTGAAATGATCTCCTGTAGATAGGCATTAATTTTCATAAGAGATTCTTTTCCGGTCAATCTCCCGATTTCTAGATCATCAATCTCTTGGGGGAGAGTCTGGGAGGATAGATCAGTATTTTCTAAAATCAGTTGAACCTTCTGCTTGAGATCTTCCAATGTGTCCATGATATGTTGATCATTTCGACCAGGTTCATAAGAATTTTCAATGAAATCTTTGTAAAAATCAACTAAAGACGGGAAAACCTCTGCGTATGTGGGTGTCTTTTCAGGTATAAATTTATAGCTCGAGCGCTTCAAATAAGGTATGGCCTCTTCCCATAGAAAGGGATATTTTAAGATATAAGGAAAGAGTCTCTGGTTAATAAGCAGAGACACTAACCCATATTGAGCTTTTTGGGGGAGTTTATCTGCTTGAAATTTCTTAATCTCTTCGCGTAAAATAGGATCCTCGACATCATCGACCGAGATGTCTCGAATGTCCAGCTCGGGATAAATTTTCAGATGGCTGTATTTCAAGTTTTTTTCGGTCTTAGGCACGGGCATGCAGGGTACCAAGGGAGCCTCTATATTTTCGTTCAAATGAAGATGGGAGAGTAATTGGGGTGTCGGTACAAGAAAGTTATAGAATTTGTTGCCATAAATGAACGGAACGCGTAATTGTGATTGGTTGCTGTAATCTTGCATAAGATAAACCAGATGGTTTTGGGATAGATGGGCAACGATAAGATCTCTCACATCACCAAAATTCCCGGTGATAATCACATCTACGGATTCGTACAGATCAACCACATCCCGAAAGAGATATTCATTTTCGGGGGAGGCAAGAATGACAATAAAAATGTTCTTCTTTTTTCCTTCAGCCGTAATATAAGAATTCCGCACAGTGGCACTGAGAGGATGAAACATTTCCCCCACGTGAAGAGTAGGTGAGAGAATTCCTTTTCCCTTTTTCAAGGTTTTCTGTACATGCTCTAAACCAGTAACTTCTATATATTTATCATAATTGTGGACACGGTGATTAAAGATGCAAAAGACGATCTCCCAGAAGAGCTCAATAAAATAACTCATCAAGCGATAGGTCCATCTTTTTATCTTTTTCTCCGTGAGAAATCCCTCGGGATAAAGGGATTGATATGTTCTCTTCATCCGCGAGTAAACTTTTTTCACTTGGGGATAGCTAATAAGAATAGAAAGGCCCCGAAATAAGAGAAAGGGGACCTTGAGTGAGTGGCGATTCATCCTATGGCGCTGAACAAAATGGGCAAAACGGTAAAAAGTATTGAGATCCGCATCCGAATTATGTAAGCGAACTTGGTCTTGTTTGGAAAGGGATTTCACTTCTTGTAAATTCTTTAAATGAGTTATTCTATTCAGCCCGAGTTCCTCTTCAATTCTATCCATGATATTCTCTTATCCTAATAATGAATCCTATATAATAGAGATAATGCTTTTTATCCCAATCTTTGAATTTATGGCAGACTAAAAGTTCCAACACCGGTTTACAACCTACTGTATAACAATAAGACTACCTGATGCTTTCGCAACTAGCGTTTTAGGTCCAATATCCTTCAAATAAAGAGATCCTTCTGTGAAACCAGCACGTTTTCCTTTCTTCAGCACCGAGCCGCGGGCAATCAAATGTCCCTCCATAATTGGTTTCAGAAAACTCACATTAATCTCCATGGTGGCGAACTTATACTGTTTGGGGATCACGGACCCGAATGCCAAGCCCATTGAGGCATCTAACATTGCCGTGATGACCCCGCCTTGAACAACACCAACAGAGTTTAAATGCTCTTTTCTTACATCAAGCTCAAAAACCGCAGTTCCTTCTTTAATCTGGGTGAATTTCATCCCCAACTTTTTCCCGATCGGCGCGTGAAATCCGGTACTTTCAATCATATTCTTGTATTCAGAGATTCTGGTTTCCATATGTGGAATGCCCCTTTCTGCTTTATTAAATTTATCGAAGGTTTCAATTGTAAAAATACCCCAAAATCGTATTGTTTTTTAGATATAGGATCTTGAAATTGTTATGAAAAATAAGAACCATAGTTTCAAGGATTATGCCATAACAATTGCGCCAATCTTGATGATCACCACCGGACTTTTCGGGTGGGCAGTAAGAGGACAAGCAGGATACGGAGCGGTTCCGGGATGTGTCTTCGCGGGGCTTCTGTGGGGGATCACCTGGTATTATTTTAGCAAGGAAAACAAGTCACAAAAATCACGGCGGTACTCCTTAGGATGGAGTGTTTTAGCGTTTACCTTAGGAATTGGAATTTCGGGGATGCAAGGATGGGGGGATATAGTCTCCATGATTCGGGGGGAGATAATCGTGAGCGACATAACACAAGAAGTCATCCCGGTGTCTCCCGGATGGGGGTATTTTTACATGTTCCTTTTGGGCTTTCACTGGGCTGGGACCGGGGCCTTGGCTTTGGCATGGACCGGGAGTAA
The DNA here is from genome assembly GCA_964513765.1 of uncultured archaeon. Classification (GTDB taxonomy): domain Archaea; phylum Asgardarchaeota; class Lokiarchaeia; order Sigyniarchaeales; family Promethearchaeaceae; genus CAZEPC01. Next base: position 403 of record CAZEPC010000255.1, on the reverse strand, counting down.
AAAACCCTTAACTAAAAAATTATGGACATATAGAATTCTCGCTATGGGTGCAGGTATAGGATTGTTATATGGGCTTTTGTTAATATTCCCAGGCTTGATGCTCCCGAAATACGGACTGCTTGATGGTTATGACTACAGCCAATTCGATAAACTCCCCGATTTATACGGTGAGATTAGGGCGGCATTAATTTTTAGCGGGGCAGTTTTGGGAGGATTGGGCTTTGAACTTTGGAGAAAAGATAAAATGAATAGCACAACCATTTTAATTCCCAGCATCATAACAGGATTATCTTGGATGTTCCTCATCACTTTATGGGAGGTTTGGGTACCTCCATGGGCAGCAAACAAAGGTATTTCATTTAACTGGTGGAGATGTTGGGAGACTTCGGGAGGGGGTGCAATC
>CAZEPC010000254.1:0-7098 GCA_964513765.1 uncultured archaeon | reverse complement strand
GGAGTATTACGAAAGGCAGTGCTGCCTTAAGAGGATCCAAAATGCGAATAATAAATAGATTATTTGATAAAAAACCGATACCCTGATGAAAAAGTATTATCAGAGAAATTTAAAATTCAATTTGCACGGATTGGGGAGCCGGCATTAAATCCAAATGTGCTCAAAGTTTTAAAAGAATTACCAAAAAAATATGAAGTCCCGGGAATCATCCCTTGTGTAAGCACAATCGCCCCAAATTCAACAAATTCATTTTTTGAGAAACTTCTCACCATAAAAGATAAATATTACTCCAATGGGCATTTTCAATTACAATTCTCCATTCATTCTACGGATCGAAAAATGAGAAGCACCATTATATCCGAAAACATTTGGTCTTTACAAAAGATCGCCGAATATGGGGATGATTGGTATAATAAAGGAGATCGAAAGATCACCTTAAATTTTGCGGTTTCACAAAATTCTATCATCGAACCAGCAGAAATAAGAAGAATTTTCAATCCTCGTAGGTATTTCATTAAAATAACCCCCGTGAATCCCACCTATCAAGCCCTCAAAAACCAAATGAAAAGTGGAATTCGAGAAGAAAATGAAGAGAATTATAAATTGGTTGGACAATTTAAGAGTTTGGGCTATGAAGCACTATTAAGTATAGGAGAAAGAGAGGAAAACATGATAGGTACCAATTGTGGGCAATTTGCGACCGATTTTCAAGATTCTCAAGTTTCTATCAAAAAACCCCTTCTTTCCAAGAGTTATACATTGGAAAAGTACTCTTCTTCTATTCAAAATTCTCAACGGCATTAATTCTCGCCAAATTGCTATAAATCGATTCAAGGAAGAGTTTAAAAGGTATTTAAGATTGATTCATATTTGTGAAAATATTTCTACACTATAGTAATCACATTACAAACTCTAGCAATTCGTGTATGACACCTTCTATCATCGGGCTAAAAAAAGGGAAAAATATCTTGGATGCATTTTCTAAACTGGGGTTTGATTTTTCCGCTTCACCCGTTCTTGAACAATTTGGGAAGGATATTCAGAATCTATTTAAAAGAAACAAAGTCCAAGAGACAAAAGAATATGAATATTATGAATTAAACACACAAACGGGGCATGTTTGTTGTGAAAATGATGGACCACTTGAAGCATTTTTGCGAAGGTTTATCCATTATGATGAATCGGAAAAACCATATTGTATTTCCGAGGATGATGAGCCGCTCTCTTTAATTGAAGATGATCTTGTTCTCATACATTTAAAGAAATGGGCAGTCAGAGAATATGAAGCACCTGTTTCTAGATATTCTTATTCAGGATCCAATTTCTCAAATCTTGTCATTTTGGCGAAAAGAAAAAATAAAACACTTGAACAGATAATCTCCCAATTAGGAATTGATTTTAATAGGTCTAAATACACCAAGGAACTATTCTTGAGATTTAAATCTCTATTATTAGAAGATCCAGTAGATGATCTCTTGTTAAAAAATTTAATCTTAGAAAACAAAATACCTATCGATTCTAACATTGAAGAGAACTATGAAATCTTGATATATAACCAAGCGGTTGGAGCACAGTGTGGTCATGTCTCAGATCATGCGGAAGCAATTATGAAGAAATTGATTTTTCCTGATATTCCAGATAATGAAGATTATAATGAAAATATAAACCTACCGAAGCCTAAACCGTTAATTGGAACAGATCTGCTCTTATTACACACCCATCGCAAGTGATTATTAGAGGCTCAGGGTAAGAAAAATGAAAAAAGGTGATTAATATACGATCCATCACTCAAAGAAACCAAATAACAGCTAAAAAACGAATTGAAAAAGTAAAAGAAGAAATCAGAACATTAAAAAACCCTGAAAAAGTTAAAATATCTCTTGATCTATCCCGACTAAACATGGAGGGGGCTCCCGCGGAGTTATTCTGTAATGAAATGAAATACCTTAATGTTCTCGATTTGAGCAATAATGCATTAGATGATATTCCTTCATCATTATCTGTACTTAATCAACTTCAAGAGTTATATCTTAATAATAACAAACTTGATCGATTTCCAAGGGGTATTCTTAATTTATGTAATTTAAAAATATTGGAAATGCAATACAACACAATACCATCAATCCATAACAAGATCTCTAAGTTGACACATCTCAGATCACTCAATATGTCAAATAACAAGTTGAATGCACTTCCCGAGTCCATCGAGAATCTTCCAAACTTGGAAAGACTTAACTTGAGCTGGAATAACTTTATGAAAATGCCACTGATTCTTTTAAAAATGACACAACTGAAATCCTTGAATTTATCTGGAAATCAATTAAAATGCTTACCAAAAGGTATATCAGCATTATCAGAAATGAGATCTCTGAGTTTAGATAGTAATTCGTTAAGCGAACTTCCAGATTCAATAAAGTGCCTTAATAACCTTCAAATCTTGAGTTTAAATAATAATAAACTTTCACATTTTCCTAAAAGCATGAAGGAATTAAAGAAATTACTTAAATTGAAAATGTCATATAATAAATTCCCTACTGTACCTTGTGAGATTTTGCAGATGAGCGGTTTAAAACTTTTGTACATGAGTAATAATGAAATAAAGAAATTTCCCGATATATCTCATTTTAAAGATTTAAAAAAAATAGACTTAAGTTATAATGAACTGGAGATTATACCAGAAATCTTCAAAAAGCTTCCTAACATAAAGTTTTTAGATTTGAGCGGTAATTTTTTTTATGATACAATAAATGAACAAGATTTTAACATTGCCAACAATCAAAAGAAAATAAAAACCCTCATTATAAGAAATTCTGAATTACAATCAATCCCGAAATTCATTGAAAATCTCACATCTCTTGAATTTTTAGACCTTTCAGCAAACAAAATTGAATCCTTCTTTGAAACCATCAATAATCTCGAAAACTTGATCGAAATAAATCTTAATAAAAATAAAATAGAAAAACTCCCAACAAACATAGGAAATTTAAGAAAATTGAAGAAATTGAGGATCTCTCGAAATAATTTACATAATTTACCTGAAAAAATAGGAGATCTCGAACATTTAGAAATATTGGATTTAAATCACAACCCAATAAAGGAACTACCCAAGAATTTGAAGGATTTATCTAATTTAAAGGAGATAAAATTAATTGGTACACATCTTACAAATGACCTACGTCAATTGCTTTCCTCCGATTATCTTTCACGTATTAATGATTACTTGGTCCGATATTCAATACCTGCAAAAGAAATGGATGTAATACGTGAAATTGAGCAAAATAGTGAAAAAGTAATGAATCTTCAAAATTGTATTGAAAATAATCACTTGATTAAATTAGATTTACGTCCTTTTCCTCTTAAGAGCATTCCTAACAACATTCAAAATCTTGAAAAATTACGAATTTTAGATATTAGCGAAAGAAAATTTACTAATTTTCCTGAATCAATCTCCAAGTTAAAAAATTTACGTGAGTTTCGATGGTCTGAAGACTTTTTTGATAAAGAAAATGTAATAACTCTACCTGAAACTTTTACGGAACTCGGCAAGCTTGAAAAATTGATATTATTTAATGTTTGTTTGAAAGCATTACCCGAAAATCTGGGAAAGTTAAATAATTTAAAACATTTAACGTTAATCAAAACATGCTTAAGTTCACTTCCGATAAGCACTTGGAAACTCGTGAATTTGGTAAAACTGGAATTAGTTTTTACTGGAATAAGAAAATTACCTAATTGCATTGGGAATCTTGCATCCTTAGAATTTCTTAAAATTAGATCTCGGCATTTGAAGAAATTACCTGATTCAATTGGACAGTTATCAAATTTGAAAGTATTGAAATTGGGTTCTATTAACAATATAAGTCAATTCAATGAAAATATTTTGCAACTTATCAATTTGAGAATGCTGGAAATAAGTGGTTTGGAGATTTCAGAATTACCGAAACAATTTGGAGATTTACGGAATTTAAAGCATATAAATTTGCTAAATGTTCCAATTACTTCACTCCCCGAGAGTTTCGGAAATCTTGAAAATCTAGAAAAATTGACAATTGATAGTTGCGAATTAACTTCACTCCCCGAGAACTTCGGAAACCTAAACAGACTAAGAAAATTGTCCCTTAATGACAATAAATTGAATTCATTACCTGAGAGTTTTGGGAACCTAAACAGACTAAAAGAATTGTATCTTTGTGACAATAAATTGAATTCATTACCCAAGAACTTCGGAAACCTAAAAAAACTGAGAGAATTCTACCTTTGGGATAATAAATTGGACTCATTACCCGAGAACTTCGGAAATCTTGAAAACCTAGAATACTTGACAATTGATAGGTGCGAATTAGCTTCTCTCCCCGAGAACTTCGGAAACCTAAACAGACTAAGAAAATTGTCCCTTAATGATAATAAATTGAATTCATTACCTGAGAGTTTTGGGAACCTAAATAGACTAAGAAAATTGTACCTTTGTGACAATAAATTGCACTTATTACCCGAGAACTTCGGAAATCTTGAAAACCTAGAACAACTGTTAATTGATAGATGTGAATTAATTTCACTCCCCGAGAACTTTGGAAATCTTAAAAACTTAGAACGACTGTCAATTTATAGATCCGAATTAACTTCACTCCCTGAGAATTTTGGAAACCTAAACAAATTAAGACAATTGTACCTTAGTAAAAATAAATTACACACATTACCCGAGAATTTTGGAAATTTGGAGAATTTACAAGATGTCCACATGAAACATAATAAATTGACTTCTCTCCCAGAAAGTGTAAAAAAGTTGTCAATATACTTAAATGTTCAAGGCAACCAATTGGATGATTATGAGTCATGATATGTTTAAAAAGAACCGTTCAGAGGTTTGTTAATTTCTTTCATTGATCTCCTTATAGCATAGATGTAATTCTTCAATTTCGGGGCATTTTCCCCAACAAACACCATGGTACTTACATTCACTACAAGCCCCTTTATCAGAATTAAATAGATGTTTCCTAAATGATTGAAATTGGGGGCTATTCCATGCATCTTTAATTGATTTTTCTTGCAAGCTAAAACAATAATTATTTGAAAGAAATGAACAAGGTTTTGCCAACAATTGGTGATCGATATGGATCGTATGCCTCGAGCCAGGACATCCCTCTATCGTTTCGGGTTTTACAGGCAATCCAATATTAATGGGAGTAAAGCAAGCATCAAAACTCATTCTAATGCTTCTCCCATAACGAGAATGGATTTCCTTAAAGATTTCATAATACACCGGAATATCATCCACTGTAATAATCTCTTTTTTTAAACTTGCTGCCCGCCCCTTTGGCTTAAACAATAACAAGTCGAACATTCTAATACCAATATTGATATAATCTTGAATAATATTAGGGAGAGTAGAAATCGTGGAATGAGATACTATAACGTGCAAGTGTGCCTCCACACCCACAGCCAGATATTGGGTAAGTGCATCCATTACTTCTTCTTTCCGACTGTTCGAATGGCTCACACCTACTGCTCCGCAAAAGTTTTTGGTGGCATTCACGATTTCTTTGGTTAATTTTGATCCATTTGTAGTATAATTGGGAGTAATATTCCTTTTATGTAATTTCTTGAGGATTGTAATGAAATCCGGATGTAAGGTTGGTTCTCCACCACCTAAAGCGACTTGAAAAACCCTATTTGACTGGAACTCATTGAGCAGGAATTTGAAATCATCCATATCTAAGAAAGTTCCCGATTTTTTGGCATCCATGTAACAATATGGACATTCTTGATTACATTGATCAGTTATAGACAAATCAACGAAAACGGGGGATGCACATTTTCGAGCGTCGCTTGCATCTTGTGGTAACTCTTGCTTGATTAGGAATTTAATATCTTGGTGATGATCTCCCAGAACAGTATGTGCAAAATTAACTTCCTCTTGATTCAATTCAATTCCACGAATATGCTTGAGTGCCACGGATAAGCCGTGATGGTCAACAAAGCACATATTCCCATCTCTAGAATTATAAACTATACCCCCAAATCTTTCATTTCGGATCAATATCATTTCATTTCATCTATACTTAGAATATACTGATTTCATAAAAGATAAATACTATCATTAGTGCCTTAATTCTTGCATCTCACAAGGCATTCATTTATCAGTCTGTTTTGAATTTTCAAGGTTTTTTCATGAATTGGTTCAGGATCTACCTTCCTTTATTAGTAAATGGATGGCTTGCAACTACATCAATTGAAGGGAGTGCATTTGTATCTTTCGGGCAAAAGAGAGAATATTAAAAGAGGATCCAGCAACCGCATACCAAAAAGCGGTAAAAACGATCTTGGAGGGTATTTCAATGGTGTTTTCGGGCTTAATATTTTCCTATATTCCTTTCCAAAATATGAATCCACTTTCCAGCACCACTATAATGCTTTCTGAGTCGTACATATCCAAAGAAGTTTATCTTGTTCAATTCTATATAAGATTAGTGATCTTCATAATCGGCATAATATGTTTAATTATTGGGCTCAGGACAGCATATCAGGCGGTAAAGATCTTTGGAATAGATACCGCCTCTTTAGTCTACGTGTATTACCCCGAAGATGCTCAAATGGTGGAACATGAAATTTACTCAGTTATCCGACATCCAATGTATTTATCCGTATATCTTGTTTCTTTTGGGAGCTTTCTTATTTACTTTTCTCCCTATGCAACCATAATGTTCGGTATAGTTGGCCTAAGTTTTTATCGGCATATATTTCTTGTAGAAGAAAAAGAATTAAAAGAGAGGTTCGGGAAATCATACCAAAAATACGCCAAAAATGTTCCAGCCCTTTTTATTTCACCAAAAAATTGGGGAGTATTTTTCAGATTCCTCCTCGGACAAGAAAAAGGTCAAGAAAATGGATCAGACTAATAAAAAATATAAAAATAATGCTGATATGGATTGATATTATCAAACGAGGTGACACAAAATATTTAGATATAGGGCGTCACAGATATGTCAGCAATGTTTAGCCAGGCAGATAAATTCGACCAACCCATCGGAGCATGGGATGTATCGAGCGTCACAGATATGTCACAAATGTTTGAAAATACATGGGATTTCAATCAAGACA
>CAZEPC010000253.1:0-7103 GCA_964513765.1 uncultured archaeon | reverse complement strand
ATTTTAGCCATAAAAAAGCCGATTTCCCGAATTTACACCCCAAAATGGACAAAATTTTTATAATTGCAGATCAATTTATTATTATTGTTGCTAATTTGAAATAATTCTAAAAAAAGTCGTGGAAACTATGTCACCTATAATTACACATGAAGATGAAAAACTTCTGGCCTCACTAGATGTGGATATCGCGAAACAATTCAAAAGTTTATCAAAAAACATCAAAAAAATCAAAAAAAGAGAAAGGAAGTTAGGCGAAGAATATCAAGATTACACAAAAGAGCTTAAAGCCTATGTAAGAATTATGAAAGATAAGGAAAAGCAGTTGGAAATTCTTGCCAGGGAGAAAAGTTCTGGAGTCTCTCAAGAAGAAATTGATGAATACAAAAAGCGGATCCAAGATGAAACCGATAAAATCAAGATGATTGAAGGATATTATGATAGGTTGAAGGATCTGGCCCTCGCAAAAGAGACCATCATAAGTACAATGAGAGAATATTCAGACCTTTTAAAAGATAATAGTGATATAAGGGAAGAAATCGTTGATTTAGGGTTAGATATTGAAAAAGCGAAAAATAAGATGGTTGCTGCAGGAAAAATATCTGAAATCGAAGATGAGATTAAAGATGTCGAGCGAGAATTTGAACGCTCCAAGAAGGAATTAGATAAAAAATGGTCTCAGCTAGAAGATGAAAGGGCAGAAGTGAACGGTTTGTGGCACGCCCTCAAGGATTCAATTGGAGATTTCGAATAAACCCAAAATACATCTCCATTTAATTGATTAACTCACACAAAAAGTATTTTTTTCTGCTTATTTTTATTAGTCCGGTATTTTTATTAGTCCGGTTTTCAGACCCACTACAAATATGGATAAATATAACCCAATCGCCTATCTAATCGATATTTTCAATTATGCTATGGGACAACCAACCATGTTTTCTGAACATGTGTTATTAATTGATTTTGGAGTGCTTCTCTTGAGTATTGTTATTTTCATGCTTATTTCCTTTAAATTGCATAAGAAAACCATTTACAAGCGATTTGCCTAATAACCAAAAAGGGATTAAAAAAGGATTTATGAATCTTCCTCAGCATCCCGGTCTTTTTTCTCATTCTCTTGTTTCTTCTCATTTCCTTTAGTAGTAGTAATAGGATCTGAATCGATTTGTTCATAAGGATCAATATAATAATTGTACAGAGATATCTTTTTATCCTTTTGATGCTGCCGATAAATCATGTAATCGCTAATTATCCAAAACGAAATACAGAATAATGTTATTCCTAAAGTTGTCAATTGGGGATAATCAAGATAAGATAATAAGAATAAAACAGAACTTAAACCCCAAAATAAGTTAGTAAGAATTAAAAATACAATTTTGCCCCAAGTTGATGCCTCTTTAATTGTCCGGAGTTCATCTTGAAGATTTATAAGTGATTCCAAACATATCGTAATATTATGTGTGTCCAGAATATCCTTGTATTTTTTTAAATGGGACTCGTCGCTACTCAAACAGAGACTTTCTTGCTTTAATTTGTTTAGGAATTGATCATCATAATTTTTTCTCTGCCAAGGATGAAGTTTTATAATTGGTTTACCGCATATTTTACACTTTCCCCAAATAGTGAATCCCTCATCCTCCAGTTCACCCCAAATAGCCGCATTTGAGGCTTTTCCTTCAGAATACCCAGAACCAGATACTTGTGAGGCCATTGTATTCTATTAACATAAAGCAAAGAAACTAAAAAGATTGTTCATTTTTGTTAAAATGAGGAAATTGAACGAGCAGCAAAAGAACGGATTTGAATTTTTGGATCATCCCGCCGACGTGTGGGTAAGAGCATGGGGAAAGTCTTTAAAGGAGGCCTTTGAAGAATGTGTGAATGGATTAATGAAAACAATGGTGGTAGGGTGGCCCGATAAGATTGAATCTAAAGAGACCAGAGAAATTGAATTAGAGGATATTGATAAAGAAACACTGCTCGTGGGTTTTCTTTCTGAATATCTTTATTATTTTGATGTGGAAAAGATGATATTCAAAACCACAGAGGTCAAAACCTTGGAAAAAGTTGGGGAAGAAAAATGGAAAATTAAGGCAATTTCAAAAGGGGAAGAATTTGACTCCGAAAAGCATCAACCCGATACAGAAGTAAAGGCAATCACCTATTCATATATTCAGGTGGAAGAAACTGAAAACGGCGCAGAAATAAAGATAGTTTTTGATATTTAAAAAAGCATTTAGAAAGATGTGGAAGAAAAAAGGATGGAACAATTACTTCATCGAACGCGGGAAATTAAAAAAAAGATCATAAGGGGAAACGACCGTAAATACTACCGTTTTAGAAAGAGCAATTTTTATGGGGGAATTGCCACGGCCGACTGTGTGGGATGCAATCTCTCCTGCGCATTTTGTTGGAATACGAAGGCGAGAAAACACCCAGTCCGGACCGGGAAATATTATTCCCCGAAGCAAGTGGCAAGAAGACTCATAAATATTGCCACAACTAATGGTTATTCTCTGGCAAGGATAAGCGGAAACGAGCCCACATTAACCAGGAAGCATTTATTACGTGTCATCAGTCTCTTGGAGAAAAAACATATAGGCTTTATCCTGGAAACTAATGGAATTATTTTGGGGATGGATACACATTTCGTGAAATCGCTTGCTAAATATAAAAACCTGAAGGTGAGGATCTCTCTCAAAGGATACAACCCCGAATCATTTTCCAAAATAACAGATGCTCCACCTTGTGGATTTAATCTTCAATTAAAAGCAATACAAAATCTTTCCCAGAATCAAATCTCCTTCAATCCCGCAATAATGGCCGATCTATTGGATGAAAAAAGCATGGAAACACTTGCTTTATATTTAAAAAAGATAGATAAGCAATTAATAAACAAATTGGAAATGGAAACCCTCAAACTTTATCCCCATGTAACAGAGGAATTGAGAAAAAGGGGATTATTAAAAAACACACGGGGATTTCAACTACAAAAGTAATCATTGATATTCTTTGGATAGGAATAAAAAGAATTAAATTAAAAAAAATCAAACATACAAATAAGGAAAAAAAAATCAACTAATTATGAGGCGAACAAGATTTCAACAGATCAGAATAACTGGTTGCGACTTCCATGTGTTAATTGCGGGTCAGAAATCCCCGAATTAATTGAAGGTACAACCATTAAATGCTTCATTTGTGAAACAGAAAATAGTTTCTCGGAATGTAAAGCCACGCTTGAGGAAACATGTGTAGATGTGTTTGGGAAAACATTAGATATTTCATTTATTGAGGATCCAACCTTACGGGCCCAAGCGCGGGCAACACGGGAAAATCGATTAGGGGAGATCTTCTCCAACCTCGAAACACAACATATGAAAAAGTTGGGTAAAGCACCCGTCATTGCCACCGCTTTAGAGAATTACCCTGTGGACAAAGAAGAAGTTTTAGATTTAGCACGACAGTATAATATGATTGCCATTCTTCTGAAGAATTACGTTCTTCCCTTAGCTTTAACGGCAGAGGAAAAGGCATCTGGGGACCAAATGTATTATTTCTGTTTATGCCGCGCTTTAATGCTTATTGGAAGTTATCATTCAATTGAGGCTTCCAAATCAAACGATAATAATACGGCCTGGAATACATACACATTATCCAGCCGAAATTTCCAAAGAATGACCGAAAACGCCAAAGAAGCAAAAGCAATTGAAGAAATTGATGACGATCGGTTTAAAACATTTCAAACCTTGGGAGATGCATATTCTAATTATGCTCAAGGATTATCCTTTATGTCTAAGGGGAATCCAGAATGGGCGAACCGGCAATTCAGTAGGGTAAGATCTCTATTAACCGAAATTGTAAATGCAGGGACCGATCCTCGTGCAAAAGTAGACCATGCACAAGCGGGAATGATTGTGGCCCTTCAACCGAGTATAGAAACGATATTTAAGGAGCTTAAAGAAGGAGGGGCATTACGGGATACCATGAAGGTCCGTTCTCTCCCTATTGATGAGTCAGATGAAATCATAGAAACGCTACAAACTGCCCGGAAGGGGTTAGAAAAAGGCAAAGATCGTTTTTATGGAATTTTAGACTTCTTTAGAAAGCTTAACTTTGGAAAGGAACTGGATTACGTTAAGAGGTATGATAAAACCTACAAAGAATTAACGCAAGATAACCAAAATAAGTTCGATAAAATTTTGGAAAACACCATTAAAAATTTAGTGAATGATTACAAATTTAGGTGCAGGGAAGTATTCCGAAGGATGGAGTTAATTGCTCAAGCCGCAAAACTTCCAGGTGAAACCACCAAGGAAGAGATTCGGGAACAAAGAGCAGAGCTCGATGGACTTGAAAAAACATTAGAACCCACCTTGAGTAAAATCCTCTCACTGGCCTACGGTGATATTAAGATCGAGGGCTACTTGAATGAAATTAAGCCCTTTTTAGAGGAATCCCATATCACATTTGATAAATGGGTGAGGGAAGCAATCTTACACTTAATCAGCGATTATTCGGCATCTGCCAATGATATTACTGGTGCTTTAAATGCAATGATTGCGAATGCCCAGCTCGACAGCGGCATTGCCCAGCAATTCAGCGAAGCTCGGAAAGATATGGATTCACTTGGGTTTGCAATAAGTGAAATTGTTGATCTTTCCTACACTGTTAGGAGGGCGGAATTCACAAAAAATATCAGTGTGGCCCAAACCCAACAGAGGAGAATATTCGATCGTATGGTGAGGAGGGCAATCATTGCCTTGATTAGGGACTATAAATCAAAAAACGCAGCAATTGTCTTAGGTATGGAGCCGGTAATTAATTCTGCAAAGATTTTAGGTGTAGAAGCGGTTGAAGAAATTGTCCAAGGAAGAAATGACATTAATGCTTTAGATGCGTTATTTGATCAAGTATTGGGACAGATCCTTAACGCTTCCTATAATGTCAAGAGAGGAGAGTTTAGACAGCCTATTTCCGAAGTACAAGCCATTCGTAAGAGGGATTTTACAGACCAAGTAAGAAAGGCAACCAGAACATTGTTGGACTATGCAGGTCGTGGAAGGCGGGAGTTACAAGATGATAGAACCAAAATTACCTCAAAGGCAGAAAATGCGATGATGAAGGGCAATTATGAACGTGCTTCGGAACTATTTGAGATGGCCGCAAGAATAAGTGCAGAACTCGGAGAACAAGATAGGGCTCAAGAGTTTAAGGACAGGGCATCGTCCATGAATAGGTTAGCAATTTAAGGAATATCCAATTTTTTCCATCTTTCTTTCTTTAAAATATAATTCTTTTTTATTTGTTTTTAACATATTTTTGGCAATTTCGTCCAAAATGTGTTTTTTACTTTGAGATCTACCCACATTTTCTACCAGATCGAATTTTTTTTATTGCTTTTATGATTTTGGAATATATTAATTGCTAATTAGAAGCAATTGCTAAATTCAAAAAAACAGAAATGATTGATTATGACAATACGCGTTAACGAATCTAATCAAACACCCGTTGATCAATCCGAGTTTCCTGAGATGGTTGAAAGAAAGGGTAAGGGTCATCCGGATTCAGTCGCAGATGAAGCTGCTGAAGCCGTTTCCCGTGCATTATCAAAATATTACAACGAAAATTTTGGAAGATATTTCCACCATAACGTGGATAAAGCAGCATATGTTGGTGGAAGAGCCGAACCAGACTTCGGTGGGGGTATGATTTTAGAACCACAAGAGTTTGAAATAATCGGGAGAGCCATAGATATGGTAATTCAAGATAGTAAACTTATTCAGATCCCGGTTAAAGTGATCGCCCGAGAGGCAATTTATGAAGTTTTCAACACTACATTTAGAAATATCAATACAGACAAACATGTTATTATAAATTCCCGAACCAAAAGCGGATCCATTGATCTTAAGGGAGTATTTGAACAAGAGGCAAGCAATCAAGTTTCCATTCCACTGGCTAATGACACCTCATTTGGGGTTGGTTTTGCACCATTCTCCAGAACAGAACAAATGGTATATGAGGTCGAATTATACCTAAATTCCGATGAATTTAAAGATAAATGTCCAGGATCCGGGGAGGATATAAAGGTCATGGGGATGAGAGATGGAGAGAATATTGAACTCACTATCTGCAATGCGATGGTTTCTAAGTACCTTAATGACAAATCAGAGTATCAAAATGCTGTTGATCAAGTAAGGGAAGCTGCCATGGGAGTTTGTGATGAGATTAAAGAAGATTATGATGTAAATGTCCATGTAAATACCGCAGATGATTTAAGCAAAGATATTATGTTCTTAACTGTCACCGGAACCTCCGCTGAAGCGGGAGATGACGGACAAGTAGGAAGGGGAAATCGTGCGAATGGATTAATTACACCAGGAAGAGTCCAAACACTTGAAGCCGCTGCTGGAAAGAATAGCATGAACCATGTGGGAAAATTGTATTCCTTAATGGCCAATAGAGCAGCAAATAAAATCGTGGCTGAGGCAAAGGGAGACATTTTGGACTGCCAAATCCGGATAGTCAGCCAAATTGGTCATCCTATTAATGATCCATGGATGGCATCGGTGGATATTATTCCTGCCGAAAATACTAATATGAATAATCTTTCTAAAATGGCTGAAGAATTATTACAAGCAGAATTAGATGATTATTTGACCCTTCGAGAAGATTTATTCGAAGGTAGAGCTAAAGTTTGGTAAAAAAACAAATTTATTTTCATTTTCTTTTTTATTATTTCTTCTCTTCTCATTTTCCAGATAAAAAAAAATTTATAGAAAGATTAATTATAATCCTTGTAATTCAAGGTGCGATAACCACCTCATGTAAAGAAATAGAGACAAGTTTTTGTCAATATTTTGAGTAGCATATGCTTATAATTGAAATCTCCAAATAATAAATGATTTACACTTATTGGAAATCATGCAGATATAAGCCATTTTGCTTTTAATTCACATGAAAGTGCTGGATGCACCATGGAACGTGATTTAAATGGGTAGAAGAATATTAGTACAAAGACGTGGTCGCGGTGGCCAAAACTTCCGTAGCCCCAAGCATAAGAAAAAGGGTGCGGTAAAATATCCAAAATTCAATAAAGAAAATACCAT
>CAZEPC010000252.1:0-7105 GCA_964513765.1 uncultured archaeon | reverse complement strand
TTATGAATTTATCCGAATCTCATCGAACATCAGATAAGAATGGATTCCCGATCAGCAAACAAATTCATCTAGCTCATGGAAGATTTATATATGGGTTCTATAGTAACTTTAATTAATCGAAAAATTTTCTATTTGGCAACATTTCATAGGTCAAATTTTCAAAGTTCTAATTACCAAGATTCAAATTACCATAAATTGGAAGTTTTTCAAGATGTTTAGGTGTGTTAATTAGGTGTTTAATTAAAATGATAAAAAATATTGAAAGTAACACAAGAAAACAGAAAAAAATTGCTCTCTTAGTTTTTCTTTGTTTTCTTTTAGGGATCGTTCCAAATCCAAGAAGTGTCGAGAGCGAAAATACAGTTTTGGAACGAAATGAAAATAAGATTTCATCACGATCGGCCGGGGGGATCCAGCCGAATCTTACCCGTACGGGGTACCCTATTATCTTAAATAATGAAACAAATCAAGATATTTGGGATAGTCTTTATGGGAAGGATGCGGATGATATCAGAATTGCGTATTATTCTTCGAATAATGAATGGAAACTAACGGCATTTCAAATAGACGAAAAAGCATATTTTAGAGATTATAGTATAGAAATGGGATATCAAGCTACACAAAGTTGGTTCACAATAAATGAAGTAGATATTACGAATTGGGTTCATTACGGAACGGATCACCGCTATGTAGGATCTAACATCGATTTTGCGAATGAAGGGTATTCAGAACCCAATGAGTGGGAATGTATCCAATCTTATTGGTATACTAGACAAGCCGAAGGCAATGCTCCAACAGATCCGGTACAAGCCGATTATCAAGCACATATAGATGGTTGGAAGAAGCAAATTGAACATTGTATTGATTGGGATGATGAATTAGCTTTTAATGCTGAAAACGGAAAAAAAGCAAGTCCATATTCTTGGTGGAATTATGAATCTTATCCAAATCGGTTAAGCGTGGAGATAGTAGATCCTGTCGATGGGGGACAGTCTTGGATGTATATTTATTATAAGAACGATGAAACAAATACCCCACCAGTTTCAAATTACTACATCCCTCCAGAATCTTCTGATCTTGTTTCTTGGGATAAGCAAAATATGAAAATAACTGGAGAAACATATGAATCCACCATAGATCCAAATAATGTAGATTTGGACTCCAATTTGAGGATTAAATGGCCTGGTTTGCCGGCAAATGACCTATTATCAGATAACAAAAAAAATTGGGTTTCTACTCATATACATGTATATTATGATGCTGGAGTTACTGAGTTAGATACCCAAGGTGATGCAGATGTGTGGAGAGAGGGACAATGGGATGGACAGACTACTGGGTATTATAATGAGAAATGGTCCGGTATCGGTTATGGATTAGAGGTTGATTTGGACTTGCCAAATATTGATTCAGGTATTCTCCCTGGCCAAAATCTAGATTACACCGATGGTCATAGGCTAATTAGAGCGGATGGTACGGCGGGAAATCATAAAATAGATGACGGTAGTCACGTTTTAGGCTATATTGAGGCGGATCAGGATAATGATGGAGATAGCTCGGAGGACCCAGTCCCATACCTAAGAGGTAATCCGGATTTCAGCGGTATGTCCAATGAGGCCGCAATTGACGGACCTGTGAGAGTAATATTAGATAGATTTCAATTTCAAGTATTAGCCACCAGCACAAGCCTTCTTGATTATGAGGAGATTTGGGCTTATGATCACCAGACATTGAAATATTATGCAAATATGAAGCATGAGGATCCTTACACTTTTAATTTAGATTTCAGTAGTGGTGATCTAAGTGTTTGGTTAGATCCATATTTTGTATTTTTCCATACCCAGAGATTTTCAGATTTCGTAACTTCTGATCCATATTCATATATCATGCTTGGTGAGGCACCAGATTTTACAGTTGATGGCATAATTCCTTCTTTTAATTCTACTCAAAGAGCAGAAGAGGTAAGATCTGGAGAATGGCCGTATTACCTTTATCCGAATAATGATGGAGGGACAAATGATGATTTTGTAAGTTCAACCAGCTCGAACGGACCAACAGAAGGATTGAGTACAAGCAACAGCCCTTACCAAACAGCAAGCGCTGGTTTAAACCCTGGATCAGGGACATCCAACCCTTCAGCCAACAACCCATTGAGCGACTGGTATTATTTGGGCACAAGCTCGGGTGGAATGTGGCAATACGTACCATATCAAGAGTATTGGAATATGTTTTCTGGGTATAATGCGGATAATATAGATAATACTGTCGGTTTAGATACCAAGGAAAACCGGGACCTTGCCACATACTGGAGAGACTCTGGCGGGGTGACCGAGCTAGGCCTCTATGGACACCACGCCGATGAAAATGCACAATCATTACCATTTGAAAGAAGAACTGTTTTTGGAAATATGAGCCATTGGGAATGCCAGAGGGAATATGCCCGCATGAAGTATCAATTAAATGAAAATGTTACTGTCGTAGAAGAAACTTACCCAGGTGGTGCGATTTTCGAGGATACTAATATTTATATCAACGAAGAACTTGTAAGTTCGGGGTATCCTTGGGTTGATAATGGGGATAAAGTTTGGATTGATTGCGATATGGACTCATCGTATAATTTAGAAGATTGGAGCATTAATGATCTTGAAACTACAATCGGCTATAATAGCTTTACTACATCTTTATTATCTTCGGCAACAGATACATATAGGATTGAGTTTTATATTGATGACATAGGTAATAAAGTCCCGCCCAATGCAGGACATAATGTCAGAATCGAGGTTGCCTCTTCTCCAATTGCTTATATTAATGAGGAATTTTATTTGGACAATACAGCTCCAGATCAAATTTCAGATTTAAGCGCAGTGGCGGATTATGCAACAGTGTCACTAACTTGGTCTGAGGCTTCAGATAACGGCGAGGTAGAACATTTGGAAATTTATCGTAACCAAACACGGCTCGATATTCTAGATCCAGGAATAACATCATGGGTCGATAATAATGTGCTAAACAATAAGGACTATGAATATTTTATCCGGGTTGTTGATAAAATTGGATTCTCTACAGATTCAAATAAGGACTTGGTGAGTATATCTTTACAATTTGACCCCGCAATTCCAGCAGAGTTACCAGATTACTTTTCACCAACAGCAGATATCGATTGGACTTCAAATCCTGGAGATACATCGATAATAGATTTATATTACTATGGTTGGGCCGAGGATGTTAATAATGATGGGCAGGCAGACAATGGTTGGGTTATTACAGGGCCAGTTGCCACATCAAACAAATCATTCACATTTGATCCACAAATCGATGATTCCACTCCTCAAAATGGTACTTACTTATTTAAGGTTCAATCTTATGACAGCGATGCAGATGTGTTACTTGAAAGCCCGATAAGATCTTCACTTTATGATGATGAGGATCCGATTGCGGGAACAATCGAAGATATTGTTGATGAATATTATCCGGACACCGCCGAGATCAAAGTCCATTGGTCGGGAGAATTTGACGCCTTGAGCGGAATCGATGAATTTGTTTTGGAAAGGGATACAGGCACTTCAAGTGCTCCGGATGGATCTTGGAGCACGGTTGGAACTTTTGATCCCACAACCCATGATTATTACGATACCAATTTAATTGATAATACATGGTATTGGTATAGATTAACCGTAAAAGATGCTGTAGGAAATTCGAAGGTCGCACCTTTGGAAAAAGTTCGTTATCATGCACCCTCTACAGGTACTGCTACTTTGAAACTTTCATCTATTACTAATAGCTTGGATGTGCAAGGCCGAGGTATAGGCAATACCTTTGATGTGGATGTTCTGGTAAAGAATATTGGAGATGCTCAAGGAACCGTAAATGACATTCAATTACAATTTACTCACGCTACGAATGGAAATATGACGCATGAATATACTATTGGGACAAATCCAGCTTTTGGCACAATCGGTGCGACGAGTCAAGCTACCTACACATTCCAAGATATCTATGCAGCTTCCGATGCAGTTCAAGGTGATATTACGGTTGATACCATTTTGACATGGGATACCTCAAATGAAGATATCGGTGCGGACAATCCCGATGGGATTTTCATTCGTGAATTTCAGCCAATCTCATTTGATAATATGCAATCTGATGATCCAGTGCCTCAAGGAAATTCGAGCGTAATAAATATGACTATCACCAATCCAATGGTTACTCAAATTAATTTAACGGATTATTCAATTGATGTAGGTTTAGATGAAGGATGGATTGAAAATGATGATTATACTTTAGATAGTGTGATCGGACCTTCCTTATTGAATGGATATATTTTAGAAAGCGGTGAGGAGGCAACAATTAATTTCTTCATCACAGTATCGGAAACGGCTGATTTAGGTACAATTTATGTCGATGGACATGCGGTAGGCCATGAAGTTCTCACAGATATTGATGCGTCAAGTGACCTTACCAGCGGCATTCAATTCGATTGTATTTTGCCCGGTGATAAAACTAAGCCAACCATTAAGGATATGAATGTTAATCCCAATTCGATTGACCCCGATTCCAGCGGCCTTTTGACTATAACTTGTAATGCAACCGACAAGGAATCTAATATTGATTTTGTGGGAGCCACTATTAAAAATAGTTCGGGTAATGTAATGGCATATTTGGAGCTATTGGATGATGGAACTCATGGGGATGGGGCTAATAATGATGATATTTATGGTATGTCTTGGGATCCAACGGGTTATCCTTTAGGTACATACACTATAGATTTCAACGCATCCGATGATAGTGTTAATGATTTGTGGAGAACTGTCCAAGATGGTGCAAGTTTTTCATTGATTGATAACACCGGTCCCACCTTTACAAATCCCTTAGTTTCACCAGATCCTGGAGATTCAGAGGGAGGAGAAATCTTAAGTATTTCTGTTGATATCTCGGACCTTTCTGGAGTTAGTTCTGCTACAGCAACAATTCAAAACTCCGCTTCGGTCACAATTCAAACGATAACACTTTATGATGATGGTTCTTCAAGTGGAGATGTTGCTGTTGATGGAACGTGGACGGGAGAATGGGATTGTACGGGTGAGGAATTTGGAAATTACAATATAGATTTCTGGGCCCAAGATTCAAGTGGTTCATCTAATACAAATACACAAGATAATGCAATAACATTTGACTTAGCCGATGGGACAGGTCCCGATATTGGGACTATAAATATAAGCCCTGACCCTGCAGACTCAGATCTCGGAGAAACTGTTTCTTTTGAAATCGATCTCACAGACCAATCTGGAGTTAGTTCTAGTCTTGTATATATTGAAAACAGCACCAATGATTTAATTGACACGATTATTCTGTATAATGATGGATCTACAAGTGGGGACACTGCTGTCGATGATACATGGACAGGACAATGGAATTGTTTGGATTATCCCATCGGTACATATCACATTGATGTATGGGCAGAAGATTCTAGTTCAGATTCAAATGAAAACATAATCCCTAATGCAGCAACTTTTAGTTTAAATGACAATACTGCCCCAGTAATATCAAGCCCCCAAATTAATCCAACAAGTGGTACAGTAGGGTCTATTTTCACCATAACAGCATCAATCGATGACCTCTCTCCAATAAGTTCCGTTGAAGCAACTATTGAACTAAGTGATTCTTATCAAGAAACTATTATTATGTATGATGATGGTGCTTCAAGTGGAGATTCAGCCATAGATGGACTGTACACTGGGCAATGGGATTCGACGGGCTATTCAGTTGATAGTTATACCATTAGTATTAATGCAACTTCTAATGGTTATACCTCATATGCAAATGATTTTGCTATTATTAGCCTTTCAGCAGATGATACAGACCCACCAACAATTTCAAATGTAGTTGCCAATCCTGAAAAAGGGAATCCAGAAGATATTATAACTATATCGGCAACAATCTCGGATGGGAGTGGAATATTTACACCCAACATTACGATAGGTGCATATGGCCCCTTTGATTTGATACATCAATCAGGTAATCTATATTCTTACGATTGGGATACTACTGGAGTCTTCACAGGTATTTATGATGTGATAATAAACGTCACAGATAAATCCAGTAATAACAATGAAATAAGCCAAACCACACCTGAGTTAATCAATATCACCAATATTGATTTTAAAAATCCTCAATTAAGTAAGCCATTTGATCCAAGTTCTTATGAGGTTGGTAATATCATAGATATATACCTCGAGGTGGTTGATGATAATTCTGTAGATACGGTAATAGCATATATTCAAGATTCCATGGAAAACACAATCGAAACAATAATCCTCACAGATGGAGATTCGGATAATAATTATACTTCGACTTGGGATACAACAGGGTATGCAATTGGAAGCTATTATATAGACTATTTTGCAAACGATACTAGCGGAAATCATGCAGCTTTAGACAATCTTGGAGGAACTTTTAGCTTAACAGATACTTTATCACCAAGTATTTCAAATGTCCAAATCAACGCCACAACTCTTGAATATGGTGAAATTTTAGAAATAAAAGCAAATGTAAATGACCCCTCAGGTATCCTACATGTATATTGTGATATTCAGATGGGGGATGAAAACACCATAGCGACTCTTGAAATGGCAGACGATGGCATAAATCCAGATCTGATTTTGAATGACGGTATATTTACTGTATTATGGAATACAATGGGGAATGATCTCAATGGGAATTACGAGATTGATATAAGAGCAATAGATGACTCTTCAGCTAATAATCAAGATGAGGAAGATGATGCGCAATTTTTGAATCTCCAAGATACCGTCAAACCAAGCTTAACTTCAATGATAATTGATTCAGGGGATATTGAATATCCAAATTTGGTCTCCATTCAAGTAGATGCCTATGATCTTTATGGGTTAGATTCTGTGTGGGCAACGATTAAAAGTGCCGGCAACCCGGTGGCTAATTTAGAGCTAACTTTACAATCAGGAAATACCTACAGTGGTCAATGGGATCCCGAAAGTTATTCATTGGACACCTATACAATTGATCTTAATGCAACTGATTTATCGACTAATCCCTCTTATAACTTAGAGGAATTAACAGGGGTTTCAACGGT
>CAZEPC010000251.1:0-7167 GCA_964513765.1 uncultured archaeon | reverse complement strand
CAGATATAAATCCAAAATTAGGCCTTTGAAGTATATTGCAAAGTGGTTAAATCATGATGAATTCTCTCGAACAAATCGAATTGTACGATGTTGTGCAAAAGTTAGAAATTGAAAAGGCAAATTTGGAATTTTTAGGAAACTTCCCTAAAGCACTTAAAACCTCTGAAAGAATTTTAGGAATTGCTCAAAAATTGGAGGATAATCAATTAATTAAGGAGTGCAGCAACTATAAATTGAAGATTGAGGAAAAAATTAAATCAAAAAGAAGGATTTCAGAAATTAAAAAGGAATTACGGATTTTAGTCAAGAAATTAAATAAATGTCTAATGGCAAAAAAAGTGCTTGATGCTCACGAACTTGCCAAAGAGATTGTAGATATATATCGTTCCAAATTGAATAAAACACCTGAATCTTTTATTGTTCCATTACTCAAAGAAGAAAGAAAATTGTATGCGAACAGAAAAGGTGGTTTATTGGACGAGTTTAGGGACTTAAAAGCAAAAGTAGTAGATTTGGTTGAGAATAAGGATTTTAAATCTGCACTTAAGAAATTGGAGAGGATTAAACAACTTTCGAGAACTATTTCAGACCAAACCGTTATAAAAAACGGGAATATATTTGCGGAAATTATCAATGAGAAAATTAATGTCTCAAATATAGATAAAAACCAAGAGAAATGGAAAGAGATGTTACGAGAAGAAGTAATTAAAGTTTTTAGCTGAGAGTTTTTCCATATCTACAATTCTGATGTTGAGATCCTTTCAATTTCCCACAAACACCAACAATATTATTTTAAGTCTATTCGTCCACATAAAATATATGATACTTTTTGATACAACTCATCAATTCTTTCCATATATTGTATTTGAATATATAATTGTGGCATTTTGCTTCTTGCTAACAATTTTGACTTTTTATCGTTGGTATGAGAAAAAAACCAAGTTAAGATTAATGCTTTTTCTTTTTATGGGGTCATACTTCCTTGCTTTAGGGGGAACGGCCTTAGGGCAAACTTTAAATTATTTAGTAGATGTAAATATGGATAATATTTTCATTCATTATTTGATAGGGGCTAAATTCTCGGTATTCTTTACGGCAGTTGGGACCCTCTTCTTTCATTTTCTTAGTAAAAATATTTTTCATCCAGAAAAGGAACTTAATAAGACCCGGGTGCGATTTATTTTTCTGTTTGCTGCCATCACTATGATATTAACTATAATCCCAACATTCGACATGACTATTCTTTTAGTGGGGTCTATATTCATGCTATTTGAAGCACTCACAATATTTGTCCCAACAAGCATCATTGCTTACCACGATTATAAAAAGATTGAGAGTGAATTGCGATACGGCCTCTATTTTCTATTCTTAACCGCGGTTTTGTTTATAGTTCTCTGGCTAATTCAAATATCGAATCAAATATGGGATTTAGTCACCGATAAAATGTACGGGCCGTTTTGGTATGCACATTGGGCATTAGTTATTACAATTTTGTTTATTGCCTATTTAGGATTCATTTTACCCGCCTGGTTCAGGAAGTTTGTGAAAAAAAGGATAGAATCCTAGAAATACTAAGGAATAGTGAAAAAACCAGAGATTCATATTTTTTGTTCCTTATCCATCAAACATCTTATTTTATATTTTAATTTAATAAAGATGATTCATTAAAATCTTCTCTAAGTCTCCCCTGTGTTCCGAAGGATTGAGATAACAATCAATAATGTCTTCGTGGGGGAGTGCTTGTAATTTTTTAAGCATTTTTCGGACAATAAGGATATTATTTTCCACAGCAGTTTTTACTGGCATGTGTTCGGGATTGATGTCAATTCCCCAGAATTCCTTGTAGTCCATCATCATTAGCGAATAAAACATCGCATAACTTTGTTGAATGTCAGTTACCCCTACATTTAAATCTTGATCATAATTTCCTAAAGGCTGGCTATTGAGATGGATATGTGCCAAGCGTCCGTGCATGCCTACTAGTGAATAAGCTGCTCCCCCTGTTTCATACCCCATCCTCACATGTCCAAATTCTGGATTTAGTCCGAATAGACATTTTCCTTCCTCCAAAAGTGATCTATTCTTATCATTTTCAAGCATTCCCTCGATTCTTTCCCCGGCTAAGATCCCCTCTGCCGTTGTCCTAAAGATGTTATTTATTGCAGGTTCATAGGGCTTAGGTTCTAACGCAACCCTCACTTCCCCAGGTACCGCATCAATAACCTTGGCCATGCTCTCATCATAATATCGCCACATCCAAGGATAAATTGTCCCTATGTCGTACATATACCCGTCCATTCCCGGCCAGGAGATTACATTGGGCGTCCCCAGCTCTTCTGCAATCTTCATCGCTTCGATGGCGATATCAACCGCTTTCTTTCTTATTTCTGGATCGGGATTAGATAAACCCCCAAATTCAAATTCCTTTGGGAAAAAATGGGAAAAGGGAATGCCGACAACTTGAATGCCAGTTTCCTTTTGTAAATTTTTGTAAAGATCAATGTTATCCCAGTTAATCTCAGCAGGGTAATGTGCTTCCACGCCTTTCACACCTAAGCTTTTCATTTCAGCCAATAAATTAATTCTCTCCTCAATTGACATCTCAGGTACGTATCTATCATGAAATCGGCCTCCGCCTGGACTAAAATACCAAATTCCCACAGAAAAATCGGGGTCTACATCAAAGGATTCAATCGTATTTATCAATTCGTCTTTATCAAAAAACCGGGAGGCTTTTTGATAACTCAGATCTCTAAGTTCCATGATCATAATTTTCGTTTTTTCTCCTTATTTTTCTTTCCTTTTAAAACCAAAAAAACATTAATAAAAAACGATAAATAAAGAGTAGAAAGATTTATGTCCATAATGAATAAGAAAAATTGGAAAAAACTCCTGCTGGCGAGTATAGTTTTAATTATAGTAGGGGTTGCTTCATTCGTCTCTTTTATTTATATATCACGTTCAGATGTGGAGGTTGAATTCTGGGTGACATGCACGGGGGAAGGGGGAGAAAGATTAGAAAAGCAACAAAACCTCACCTTCAAACCTGGATTGTCCCTAACTTCAAAAAAAATTTCGGTATCTGCGGATAAGAAGTTCCAAGAAATTCAAGGTTTCGGTGCAGCCCTTACTGACAGTTCTGCTTGGCTTATTCATGAAGTTCTCAATGAATCGGAATATAATCGGATCATGAATGCCCTTTTCCATCCAGCTGAAGGCATAGGTATGTCCTATCTTAGAATCCCTGTTGGCTCCTCTGATTGCGCCCTAGAGTTCTATAGCTATGATGATACTGCACCGAATCTCGATGATTTTTCAATTGCTCACGATGAGGATTATATTATTCCCCTCTTAAAAGATGCCAAGTCTCTTAATCCTGATTTAAAACTCATGGCTTCTCCTTGGAGTGCCCCGGGTTGGATGAAGATGGGTAACAACATGTCGGATCCCAGTACAAAAGGATTGATCAATGGCACTCTCAATCCCGATAAGTATGAAGAATATGCAAATTATTTGGTGAAATTCTTATTGTCCTATGAAAATCTTGGGCTTTCCTTTGATGCTATAACCCTTCAAAATGAGCAGTTCTATACTCCAAATAATTATCCCGGAATGTTTTTGAATATTTCACAAACTCAAGACTTTGCCCAAATACTGGGCTCTGCTCTGGAGGATCATTCATTAGATACAAGGATGTTAATCTTGGATCACAATTGGGTCTATTATGAGGATGTTCTTGAAATACTCTCCGATGATAATGCTCGAAATCAGATTGATGGGGTTGCTTGGCACGGATATGGTGAAGCGAGTCCCGAATATCAATCCATTATTCATAATGAGTTTCCCGATATGGCCCATTATTTTACTGAGATATCTCCCCTTCAAGCATATACCTCATTTCCCGATAATATGGCCTGGACATACCATAATATCTATGTGGGTGGTTTGAGGAATTGGGCACAAACTGCCTTATTGTGGAACCTTGCTTTAGACCAAAATGGTGGTCCTATTCTCACAGAAGAAAATGTTTTGAGGGGAGTAATCACTATCCCACAAGAAGATGGTTCTCTCCAAGCAAAGGCAAAGCTTGAGGGAGAATACTATATGATTGGCCATTTAAGTAAATTTGTGGTTTCAGGCGCCCACCGTATTGCTTCCTCGAATTTTGAAGCAGAGCTAGAAACCTTAGCATTTGAAAATCCTGATGGTTCAATGGTTCTTGTAGTCTGCAATCCCACAGAATTCGAGCAAAACTTTGATGTTTCATGGGATTATCATACCGTCGGAACTACTATACCTGCTAACTCTCTTATTACAATGAAATGGAAGTGAAAAAACTGGTTGTTCTTTATTTTTCTTCGTTTCTCTTAATTAATATTGATGGGAAATGAATTATTCTTGGTTTTTGGATCGGATTGTAGAGGTTTTACTCTTTATTTTTGCTTTTCTCGGTCTCTTTTTGTTTATTTTCCTTATTTTTTGTTTCTTTTGGTTTTTCTTCTTTCGTTTGTTTTGTTTTTGCTTCTTCTCCATCTACTTTCCTTGGTTCATTTTTTTTCTTTGGAGATTTCTTTTCCTCATTTTTTTCGTCTCTTTCTTTTTTTGACTTTGATTCATCATTTTTTTCCCCCTCTCCTTGTTCTTCTTTTTGCTTCTCCTTTTTCTCTTTTTTCCGCTTTCGCGTTTCCTTCTTCTTTTTTTCTTCCTCTTTCCTTTTTTTCTCTTCTTCCCTCTTTTTTCTTTCCTCTTTCTCCTTCTTTCTTCTTTCTTCTTCCTTTTTTCTTCTTTCTTCTTCCTTTTTTCTTCTTTCTTCTTCTTTCTCTTTTTGCTTTCGTAATTCCTTTTCTCTCTTTCTTTGTGCTCTCTCTTGAGCAATTTCCTCTTTTTTTTCTTTTAATTGTACTTTGAATTCTTTTATTTTTTGTTTGATATTGCGGAAAAAATCGGCGATTTTTTCCTTTCGCTCTTTTTTATTAATTATCTTTATGATTCTCCGGTCCTCCAAATCCCGAATTTTTTTCCTACGCATTTTCTTGTAGGATTGTAATAATTTCTGAAATTCCTCTTTATCAACCTCGGGTTCCTTTTTATTTATTTTTTCGGGATCTTCATATTTTCGATGTACTCTTTCCATCCAATCCTCCATATGAAGAAAATAGCCCCTCACAATTTTTAAAAGAGGTCCGATAGATTCTGTTTTATACATGTATTTATCCGGTTCATTGGGAGTTCTGATCTTTTCTGATAAATTTTCCAAAAAGTCCAGCCATTTCTTTCCTAAAATCTTCAGGTGTTGATAATAGCCCATCTCTTCGTAGGATTTGAAAATGGAATCAACTTTTTCTAAAAAATCCTCCACAATGGATTTTTCGTATTTCGGTTTAAGTTCTTCCTCAATTTCCTCCTCTTCTTTCTCTTTGAGCTCTTTTCTGAATTGCTTTACCTTTTCTTCATTCTGTGGATCTTTTTCGGGATGAAGGGTATAATCCCACCACCTCTTAATTCTTAAGATAAGAGGAGGGGTTTCTCCGTATCGTTCATAATCTTCTATGGTCATTTCACTTTTGCTTTTTCCAGACCCATTTCCCTCACCATTTTTATTGTTATGTTTAATATTTTTTCGCTTTTCCTCTAATCTTTGTTTTTTGAGCCTCTGTCGTTCCTTTGCCCTTTCTTGATAATCTTTCACGATTGTTTTAAGGCTAGAAAGTATATGGGTTGCATAATCTGTCGGTCTTTTTCCCTTCACCCGGAATTTATCCTCATTTCCGTATTCAAAACGGTATTTCATATCATCTATTAATCGTTCAATTTCACGGTCCCATTTTCTAACGATATTGAGAAATTGGTAATGTTGCGGCGTCCCTAAATCTTCATCTTCCCCTATCTTAGCACACATATCTCGGAATGTATCCGCTAATGCTACCGCATTGAGTAATTGAGCCGATTCGTTTAAATTGATCAAATCTTGTTTAATATCTTTTGTATATCTTTCAAAAGTCCCAATTAATTCATTTTCGAGCTTCTTTTTTTCCAGCTGTTCCTTTTTTTGGTCAATTTTATCTTTAATTTTCCGTTTAGCATCCCGAAAGATTTCCATTATATATTATTTAATTTTTTGCAAATAAAAAATGATGGCTCTTTCAAATGGGATTGCGAAATCAAATTCCCATAGGAAATGTGAAATCAAAATGGATTTTGGAGAAACTTCTCATGAAAGCGAAAAAAAATAAATTGCTTTTTGTATTTCTTTGATAACATGGGGAATGCAAATCGGAAGAGAATTACTTTTAGCTTACTCCTCCTCTCGGTTGTCTGTTTTTCCGTATTTTCTGAAAATTTGACCGAGAAAGGTTTTATTGATGGTGAAAAAAGGCTGAATGCCCATAAAATTGAAAATCATGAGCCAAGAGTTAGCGATGGAGGGATTCAAATTAATGAAAATCGAACTGGCCTGGGGACGGACTTGGATTACAAATTAAATGCCTTGGGGAATGGTTCAAATGATGAATACACAAGAATTGTTGAACAACCCATACTTGGAAACACTTCAACAAATAATATTGGTCTTCCGAATCAATCTATTGTAAATAATCTGAATCTTACCCTCTCGAATTTGGAAAAAAACACCCCAATTACACAAGTAGTGAATGATAGTGTGGTATATTCCCCAAATTATACAATCTCCTATACCGCAATTTCCGAAGTTGGCTACGACAATTATACATGGGTAAATATCACGGGTTATGATTACCCGGGTGCTCGCTTGGGTGATATCAATATCACCGTGGATGGAATTTTTAACAAATCTTTCTACGGATCCGGATTCCATAGCCACAAGATTAATTTCACAGAAACCGGCTTACATGAAATAATTCTTAGTTTTTATTATGCAAATGATACCTTTTTCCGTAATGAAACTCTGGATGTGGTTCGTTCAAGCTTTGAGGATTCACACCAAGAGGTCATATTATATTCTCCCCCATCTTCCCCGATTAATCCCTATATACGATTAAATGATGATTATGATTCTGAGAATAAAGATCTTATTGCATTTCAATTCAGCCCGGATGTGGGAGCAAATTTAACCTCAATTGATTTATTCGCAAAATATAATCTTTTAGGAGAAAATAACCTATATAATATGTCTATTTTCATATGTAATCA
>CAZEPC010000250.1:0-7184 GCA_964513765.1 uncultured archaeon | reverse complement strand
ATTTGATTTAAATCTCATAGAATCCCGAAAAGAAAAATCTTTAGAACAACAAATCGATGAAACTTTGAAAAAAAAGAATATGGCCTATTTTATGGAAAAGTTGGAAAAGATCAATATAACCATTAAAATTGTAAAAAAGTCCCTTGATTTAATTAATCCATTCATGAAACGGGTTGCTAAGCAAAAGATCAAGGACTTAGAACAATTAAAAAAGATTTATGGGGAATATATACTTGGAAGAAAGCTTTCCTTACGCACATTCCTTATTAAAGAAAGTGACCTTGCGGAGTTTAATCGTATTTATGATAATTTCAAGCAAAAAATTGAAAAATTCAGGATTGATAAAGGGATGGATGATTTTGAGGATGAAAAAAAACTCCTTTTTATCGATTCGATGCTCCCTCTTAGTGATTTTCTTATCAGAGATGATTGAAAAAAAAAAATTTGCGATTTTATTAAGCAAGCGTTATGTTATCGTTGAGATAGACATCTTGAACCGCGTTGAGGATTTCAATCCCTTCTTTTTTGGGCTTTTGGAATCCCTTCCTTCCCAGTATCAGACCCCATCCGCCCGATCTCTTGTTAATCACGGCTGCTTTCACAGCTTGCTGCAGATCATTTTCTCCGGATGGTCCTCCCGAGTTAATAAGTCCAACTCGCCCCATATAACAGTTTGCAACTTGGAATCGGTTCCATTCCAGAAGTTTTGCCCCTTCGGATTTGCCCTCTGCCGGCGCTAATTGATTATACACCCGTGGATCTGTTCTTCCGAATTTAAGTTCCTTGAACCCGCCGTTTATATCAGATATCTTTTGTTTGATGATGTCGGCCTCAATTGTGGCACCTAAATGGTCTGCTTGAGAGCACATATCGTTAGAAGCGTGATAATCCTTCTTCTTTGTGATAAATTCGTCTTTGTTCCTCAGATAAGTCCATAACACGGTCACCATTCCTAATTGATGGGCTTTCTTAAATGCTTTCCGAACTTCCTGTATTTGTCTGCTTGATTCCTTTGATCCGAAATAGATGGTTGCACCAATTCCGGCAGCACCCATTTCGTATGCTTGTTCTACATCCGCGAAGAGGATCTGATCATATTTATTGGGTTTGGTGAGTAATTCGTTGTGATTGATCTTCACGATAAGGGGGATTTTCCGGGCATATTCTCTTGCTAATGAACCGCACACTCCCAAGGTGCTGGCAACAGCACTACATCCACCATCGATTGCAAGCTCGAGGATCCCCTCGGGATCAAACATTCGGGGGTTTTTGGCGAAGTCGGCACCCGCCCCATGTTCAATTCCGTGATCCACAGGGAGGATAGAAAGATATCCGGTCCCGGCCAATCTTCCGGTTGCATTAAATAATCTGTGCAAATTATTCAATACTCTGTTATTTCGATCCGATTTTTCCACCACTCGTTCGATGAAATCCGGTCCAGGCGTATGAAGTGCTGTTTTTGGGATCCCTTCGCATTGGTAATTCAGCAGATCCTCGCCTTCATTGCCCAAAATTTCTTCAATTTGTTCGTATGTAAGAGTCATATTTATACTACAAAAATGCCCCTACAAAAACCTTAATCTTTCAATATCATGATTTTCTCATTGATCATTGATCAGATAAAAGAATTGATTAATCATCGATAATTCCTTTATATAAGAAATGACAAAATAGGAGATCATTTGGGAAAGTGCAATATTCTATGGAGTTGTAATAAGATGGCTCTGCATTGATCCTTCTATTTACATCAAAATAATCTAAAAGAACTAATATTTGAGGAAAGAAAATGGAAAAATTTGAATATTTTGGAAAATATCCCGATGCAAAAGGGATGTATGGGAAGTTTGGTGGTCAAGTTGTTCCAAAACCGCTCCTTCCCGCCTTAAAGGAATTAGAAGAAGCATATTTTAAGCACAAAGATACTAAAGAATTCAAAGAACAAATGGAAGACATGCGAAAGCACTATATGGGGAGACCAACACCTATTTATTTGGCCTCCCATTTGAGTTCTAAATACAAATGCAAAATTTATCTCAAGAGAGAAGATCTTTTACACGGAGGCGCCCATAAGTTAAATAACACAATGGGACAAGCACTTTTGGCTAAGATGATGGGTAAAACCAAACTCATCGCAGAAACCGGGGCAGGTCAGCACGGATTTGCGACCGCAATCGCCGGCGCGTATTTTAACATGGATACTAAAATTTTTATGGGTACGGTTGATATCGAACGCCAAAAATTCAATGTGAACCGAATTAAAATGTTGGGCGCTGAAGTAATTCCAGTAGAACGAGGATCAAACACTCTAAAAGATGCAGTCGATGAAGCGATAGAATATTGGGTGGGGAATGTAGACGACACCCATTATCTGTTGGGCAGTGCCGTTGGTCCCCATCCCTACCCCTTGATGGTTCGGAATTTTCAGAGAGTTATCGGGGATGAATCATTTGAACAAATGAAAGAGGAAGAAGGAAGATTGCCTACTCACCTCGTTGCGTGCGTGGGTGGTGGTTCGAATGCAATTGGATCCTTTTATCGATATCTTGAACATAAGGAGATTGACATCTGGGCGGTTGAAGCTGCTGGATTGGGCGAGGAAACGGAAAAACATGCTCTTGCGTTAGGAAAGGGTGTCGAAACCGATTTTCAAGGTGCCCACCAATATTGCCTCCAGGATGATGAAGGAAAGGTCAAAGAATCCTATTCCATTGCGGCCGGATTGGATTATCCTGGCGTGGGTCCGGAATTATGCCATTTGGCCAGCGTACATCGCTTGAAAAAGGGATCGGTTACCGACCAAGAAGCGGTTGATGCAATCTTGGAATTAGGGAAATCCGAGGGTATTTTACCGGCGGTCGAATCTAGCCATGCGGTTGCATTCGCATTAAAATTGGCGGAAACTTTAACCGAAGACGATATTATCCTCGTTAATCTTAGCGGTCATGGCGGAAAAGATATCGAGCGGGTACTTGAACGATTAGAACTTTAGAAATTAAAAAATTTTTATGTACAATACCTATTGGATTAAATAGTTTAATGGTTTCATCTTTTCCTCAAATGAAGGGACATGAAGGGACACGAAAATCTTTTTTTCATCCATTTTTTATTTTAAAGATATTTCACGCAATTTTATCTGTTTTTTTCCATAGAGATAGATTTTAAAGGGTTGCGTTTTTCCCTTACAAATAAGATGACCGCGAAACCAAATATTATACTTATTTTAGCCGATGATATGGGATATTCGGATATCGGCTGTTACGGAGGGGAAATAGATACTCCGAATCTCGATTCAATGGCGGAAAAAGGATTACGATTCACCAATTTTTACAACACCGCCAGATGCAGCCCTTCCCGGGCTTCCTTATTAACTGGACTACACCCTCACCAAACGGATGTGGGGCTTTTGGTATCAGATCATAGTCCCGAAGGATATTCGGGAAACCTCAACAAAAATTGCGTCACGATTGCCGAGGTTCTAAAAGAGAACGGATATGCAACATATATGAGTGGAAAATGGCATGTAACAAATGATACTGAGCACAAAAATGAATCATGGCCAAAAGAACGGGGATTTGAAAAGGTATATTCAATGTTATGTGGGGCAACCAATTATTATTATCCCAAATGTATGGTTCGGGGTAATAAATTTGTGGAAAAAGAGGCCAAGTATGATGAAGATTTTTATCTCACTGATGCAATTACTGATAATGCCATCCATTTTATTAACTCTCATTTTAACCAAGAAAATTTGTTCGAAGTGGAGGAATTACAAGAAAATAATGATATGGAATCTAAAAGAAAAGAAAACGATACCTCTGGCGAAAAACCCTTTTTCCTATATGTCACATACAACGCACCCCATTGGCCCCTCCAAGCCAAGCCAGAAGATCTCGAAAAATACAAAGGTCGCTATGATGATGGATGGGACGTACTGAGAAAAGAAAGGTTTGAACGTATGAAAAAATTGGGGATTTTCCCCGAAAGTGCACAGTTATCCGATCGCGATCCAAAAGTTCCTCCTTGGGAATCAGTGAAACACAAGAAATGGCAAGCCCGAAGGATGGAGACTTATGCGGCGATGGTAGACTCTATGGATCAAGGGATTGGAAGGATCTTGGATGCGCTTGAAACACATCATATTGAAGATGAGACTATTGTTGTCTTCCTCTCAGATAACGGCGGTTGTGCCGAGGATCTTAATCCACTGTGGAATATACTTGGTCTTCAAGGAAGTGGATATCGCGATAAGACCAAAAAAGGCGAGAAAATAAAATTCGGGAACCGAAAAAGCATTATGCCTGGCCCAGAAAATACATTTCAGAGCGTCGGACAGGCGTGGGCAAACCTTTCAAATACACCGTTTCGTTTATATAAGCATTGGATTCATGAAGGAGGAATCGCCACTCCCTTTATCGTAAGATGGCCGGAAGGTATTGACGATTCAGGGGGAATTCGAACCCAAATCGGACAACTGCCGGATATAATGGCCACCATTTTGGATGTCACGGCTGCGAATTATCCCAAAAAATATGATGGACATGAAATCCATCCTCCAGAGGGAACTAGCCTACAGCCAGTTTTTGAGGCAAAGAATAACGGCAAAGAATGGTTATTTTTTGAGCATGAGGGCAATAGTTGCATTCGGAATGAAAAATGGAAGCTGGTACGGGACTTTCCTTTGGATTGGGAACTTTTTAATATTCAAAAGGATCCCACCGAATTACAAGACTTATCACAGAAAAAACCCGATCTGGTCCAGGATATGATTGAAAGATACGAGAAATGGGCCGACCAGGTGGGTGTCATCAACTTTTATGATGTGCTATGTTATGAAATTAGAGATGTGGTTAGTTTCCTCCCCAAATTTCTCCAAAAGATCATAGCCCGATTCCTTGCCCGGTGGCAATTTTCTCACAAGCAATGGCATAAAAAGATAACAAAAAACATTTAATTATCAAAATTTACACAATTATAAAGGATTCCGTGCAAGAATAAAGTTCTCGGCTGGTTAAGATTGCCAATAAATCTATGCAAACTATAATAAGAGTATTTCCAATTTTTTTTTTCTCAACAAGCCACCCAAATCCCCCATCATCAATGGATCCCGGTTGAAAATGCGAAGCAAGTGCATCATATGCCTCCCCAGTCACTTTATGTCCTCCCAAAAACTTAAACACCAAGGATGCCAAGCCATAATCATGAGAAATCCTTGATTCATAAATATCGGGCTCAATAAAATGTTCTAGATCTTTTTCCGTGAGATTATAGTCTTCAGGTTTAAAATCTTCCGAAAAAAAATCCTCTTCTGGAATATCCAACAATTTCAACATGTGCTTAATTTCTGTATCAACGGATGGTCCCGGTGTAAATGGTTTTTGGGCATCTTTTAAAACTTTTAAATTAATTATTCTTTCTTTGCTCATTTTCTCCCATTCTCTCTTTTTAGATAAATTTCAATCCCTATTTACAAGTAAAAAAGAGATTTTTAAACCTAGGTATTTTGAGGGTTTAAAGGATTTGCACTTTATCTTTATTTCTCTAAAATCTGAGAGAAAAAGGCATCATGTTCCTCGGTGGTTTCCATATGTTCCATAATCCATGAAATGACTTTTTTTATATTTCTTTTGTCAAGCTGCACGAAATTAAAGTCTTCTTTATATTTATAGAAGATGAGAAATCCATTTTGTACCTCCTCATAAGCCAGCCCGAATCCAAAAAGTGACACAACACGGAATACGAAATTAAAACTTTCTCTCACTATCTTTTTCTGCTCTTCTGTGGGTAATTCTATAAATAAAGTGAGAAATATATAATCTGTGGGCGGATCTTCGGGGGTTGTGGTAAGATATTTCATTTCTGACCCATGTTTCCGGATCCTTTGGGAAAAATCTAAGAATTCCTTTGAAATACCCATGCTACGCCGAAAGGAACTCTCGAACTCATCCAAATTGGGAAATATTATTTTTAACTTGTTCTTTCCGTTTTCCTCTATTTTATTTATATCTGCATTATGAATTCGGGAATAATTAGCCGAGAATGTGGAGAATACCTTCTGTTTAGAAATCAGATCTTGATCAAGTGCGGGAATGGAGATTTTCATAATGGGCTTTTCCATACCAAGTTTTGGGTGATAAAAAATAAAAAATATTTGCTTTTTATAACATATGAAGCAATCTTAGGATCAACTAGGATTCCAATTCCTTGGTGAGGATATTCCGAAATCTGGTGGTACTTATGTAATGTTCCGCCTTAATCTTCCCATTGTATATTATCATAAATACTCCATAAGGGGATGGCAGTCTTCGGGCTTCTTTCGCAGTTTTAATCTCTTTCACAATGGGTTCAAAACCTTGTTCAACCGCGGTTGCCTCCAAAGCTGAGACATACTTGGCAACATAGGGACACTGATTGGAGAAAAGAATATGTATACCTTCATATTGAGCAAGTGGTTTTTTATCTTCTGGGAAAGCTGGTTCTATTCCATCCCTTAATTTTAGATACGCAATCTCATAATCGGAGAACTGGGGGCCCTTTTTAATTTTGAATCCATTTTTCTTAAATATTTCTTGTGAGGCTAAAAATGAACCATCGGACACCAGAGCCGTTACCCCTAATTTATTGTTCTCCTTAGCATCATCAATACAGCTTTGAATTAATTGAGATCCCAATCCTTTGTTTTTTGCTTTCTTCGCTTTTATGTAGACACAATGTATTACATAGTATCCTGGGGCCTCTATACCCCTCCAACAATTTTTTCCGGGTATGTATTCAATAAAACCCTCTTGTTTTCCTTCAAAGAGGAGTATTTTAATCTTAAGCCCTTCTTTATACCGATCTTTAAGCCATTTATGTTTAGCTTGAAATCCCTTATGTCTCGGATTCTTTGAGCATCCAACTCCATATTTTTTCACATCTTCATAATTCACATCAATAATTTCAAAGTTTTTCATTCCGCTTACCTTTTAAATTTGAGATTTGTTTCGAAATTTATCGGATTTTATTTATCTTAAGAAAAAATTTTTTATTTATAATAACATTCAAAAATTTATTTAGGTTCTCCTGGTGCATTTTTCATTTGTTCTGCCCACCATTCCATCGCTTTCTCATTTGAATTTGGCCAGTGCTGGAGGTAGGGAGGATATTCTGCAGACATCAATCTGTCCGACATGGGGATATAAGGTTTG
>CAZEPC010000249.1:0-7194 GCA_964513765.1 uncultured archaeon | reverse complement strand
TTTTAATTATCCTCACCCGATTGTCGTCAATAAGGCAAAAGGTGCTTACTTATGGGATATTGATGGAAACAAGTATATTGATTTCCTTCAAGCGGGGGGGCCCACATTATTGGGTAGTAATCCCGATTCTATAAAGGAAAAAGTTATTGAATTAATTAATACATGTGGGCCAGTTACAGGTCTATTTCATGAATACGAATATAAAATTGCTGAATTAATTCAGAGTGTTATGCCCTCTATTGAAATGTTTAGGATGCTTGGAAGTGGTACAGAGGCTGTCATGGGATCCTTAAGGATTGCTCGGCTTGCAACTGGAAATAAAAAAATAATTAAAATTGGAGG
The DNA here is from genome assembly GCA_964513765.1 of uncultured archaeon. Lineage (GTDB taxonomy): Archaea > Asgardarchaeota > Lokiarchaeia > Sigyniarchaeales > Promethearchaeaceae > CAZEPC01. The sequence goes on along the minus strand of CAZEPC010000249.1, from coordinate 6,852 downwards.
CGATTACCATGGATGGAGCGATCAAATGGTATATTCCTTACATTTACCTAATTCATACTGGTTTGAGGCCCATGGAATTCCACGTGGTTGTCATAAACATACCCAACAAGCATTGCCAAACGATATTGATTCTTTAGAAAAGCAACTGAAAAAGAATAAATTTAGGGGTGGTACTGCTGCCGTAATTGTTGAGCCAGTAGGTCCAGAAAGTGGTACAAGACCCGTATCTAAGGATTATAATAAGCAAGTAAGAGAATTATGTGATAAATATGATGCATTGCTAATTTTTGATGAGGTTGTTACTGGGTTTAGAATGGGCCCGGGTGGAGCACAAGGGTATTTTGACATCAAACCGGATTTAACTATTTTTGGAAAGATCGTTGCGGGTGGCTATCCTGCTGCGGGTGGAATTGGTGGAAGTGAAGATTTAATCTCCTATTGTGCTGCTGGAGTTGAAAGTGGTAAAAAACGAGCTTATGTCGGAGGTACATTGTCTGCTAACCCGCTTAGCTGTGTGGCAGGATATCATGCAATTAAAGAAATTATTGAAACAGATGCTGCCAAAAAAGCTGGTGCTGCTGGAAATCGATTAACCGAAGGGCTTCAAAAATTAATTCAGGAGCGAAATCTTCCTTATGTTGCATATAATCAAGGTTCAATTTGTCATCTGGAATCATCTGGTGCAATGATGGTCCCAATCCAGCCTAAAAAGCCTTGGACAATCAAGAAAGCTATCAAAGAAGCAACTAGTAGAAAAGAAATGATGGAAGAAATGGGTGCTGCATATATGGCTGAAGGAATTGTTACTCTTGCTGGTAGCCGCCTATACACAAGTGCGGCAGACACTGATGAAATTATTGATGATGCCCTTGATAAGTTTGCAAGTGTGTTTGACAAGGTAGAGCAATAGTAAGAACTTTCCTTTTTATTTTTCTTTTTTAAATAAAAATATTTTAATTATATGGAAATACCATTCACAGAAAGATAGGAAACGTGATTTTATTATGTCAAAAAATTCAAATGAACTTAGAGATGCACAAAAAACCTTATGTGATGCCGCTCATAAATTTGCTAATTCTGATCTGGTAGCAGGTACGTGGGGTAATTTGAGCATGCGTATTAATGATGATTATTTTGTCTGCACTCCAAGTGGAAGAGATTATAATGAATTAGAACCTAAGGATATGCCTATTGTGAAATTCGGTGATCTTTCATATGAAGGACCCAAACCCACAAAGGAAAAAAATTTCCATGCAATGATTTATCAAGAAAGAGATGAAATAAATGCAATAATCCATACTCACTCAATGAATGCGTCTACTGTGGCAGCCGCCCGGAGAGATGTTCCTCCTGTACTGGATGATCAAGCACAAATCTTAGGGCCTAATATTCGGTGTGCAGAATATGGATTACCTGGCACTAAAAATATTGCTAAAAAAGTAGTAAAAGCAATTAAGGGAAGAAATGCATGTTTATTGGCAAATCATGGGGCAGTTGTCATTGGAAGGGATTTAGATGAGGCATTTACTGGCTGTGCCGTATTAGAAAAAGCTTGCAAGGCTTTCATCGAAGCAGAATTCATTGGTGGGCCAGTTCCGTTGCGAAAGTTTGATGCACGGATTATGCATTGGTATTATGTTAAGAAATATTCCAAACATAGGAAAGATAATAAATAACTAAACTTTTTGCCTTTTCGCTTTAGATTCTCTCCTTAATTTTTTATTCTCAATATTTAAATTCCTTTTAGTTTCTCCTTAATCTAAATGTTAAAAAAATATAATATTTAATTGGGTCAAAATTTAGAGAAAAAAAGAGTAATGAAAAAATTTTTTATTTCTAAAATAGATTTACATAAGTTTCGTGGGTTTAAACTTCTTCTTTCTCAATTACTTTGGTTTTATTGATAAAATTATCAATCTCATCTACTTTTTCAATAAATAGATCAAGTCCCACTTCTAAAACTTCTTTTAATGGGAGGGCACCTGTTCCCTCAATTGTGAATATAAATTTGTTAGGTTCTGCCTCTTCCTTAATTGCACCATCGGGAGTGTCATTTGTCAAAGATCTAATAAGATCAGCATATTTCCAATAATCATCTTTTAATTGTAATTTTCCATCCTCTTTTTTAAGAACATTACAATGATCTCTTTTAATCACTAAATCTATTTGCTCTTCGGACTCAAATTTGGAATTATCAATGGTGATTTTTGGATAATAACAGTAACCTATGGATGAAACGGGTTGAAATTTAACATGTTCCTTACCACGACCTAATTGTGCATAGGCCTCAAAAATTAGACTGGTATTTTCCGCAAGCTTTGCGATCAAAACCTCATCACTTACAGGTGCGATTTTGGGATCGGTGGGTTCAAGCTCTCCGGAATAGACATTTTGATTTTCCTCCCCTCTCTCCACTACTTTTTCCAATGTGAATTGAGATTGGCATAGAGAACACCCCTTACCGGTGCAACCACATTCTTCTGGTAAATTATAATTCTTCAAATCCGTAGTAAGAGGGATAAGCCCTAAGCGATTTGAAATCATTTCATCATAAAGAACTGAATCGTTCTCAATGAAGATAACTTCATTTATTGCCATTGTTGGGACTTCACTTAAAATAATTCTTCGCAGAGCGTTTGCCAATTCCACATCGATACCATCGATAACGAACCGTGCAAGGTCTATATACTTTGTTTTTTCACGCTCAAATACTTCAATTTTCACGTTATATTCATCTCAATTTCATTAAATATATTAAAAATTTCAAAGGATAGGTTGGCTTTTTATGCCTATTATCCTATTTGTTGATTATTTATTTAAATACATGTATTCAAACTCTAATTCGCACTTAAACACTTAAATTTTTTGAATGAGTAAATTAACGAAAAGATTTTTGAAATCTTGCCCTGGCTTTCCTTCCGCCCCATTTTTTGGGTTCAACTTGTCGGGAGTCTCCAGCAAGCATAGATCGATCGTAATTCTTAATTCGTTCTGTAACAGTAGGATCATTCAAAAACTTTACAATGACTCTGCTTAATGCGATCTGGGAGGCATCCATTTGTCCAGTGATACCTCCACCGCTCACTGTAATTTCAATATCTACATCATCTAATTCTTCATGTCGGGCGATGATGAGTAATTCTTTTAATTTCATTCGTGCAAGTTCGGGTTCGATTTTGTCAATGGGAACTCCATTAATCTTTATTTTTCCAGTTCCATTCGTTTTTAAGGTTGAGCGTGCGATTGCTCTCTTTCTTTTGCCGCTTTCTTGTACTATTTTCATTTTTTTTCACTACCTAATTTAGTTTGATAATTTTTAATGATTTCTTTTTAGATTTCTGCTAAATCTCGGCTATTTCCACTCCATCCAATATGGGTACAAACATCCCCAACTGTTATATATTTATGAGATAGTCTCTCGGCTGATGCATTTTGAATTTTGAGCTCATCCATGTCTCCATATGTATTAATTTTTGGTTTTGGAACTCCATTAATATAGACATGAATTCTCCGCAATGCTTTTTTACCCCGTTCATTTTTGGGGAGCATAAATCGGATTCTTTGTCTCAAAAATGTATCAGGTCTTGAGGAGTGAAATGGTCCATGCCTTGGATTAGATCTAGTTCGTACATTCATTAAATCTCTATATTTTTCCAATACATTATTTCTTCTACCTGAGATTGCAACCTTTTTCGCATTCACAATCACAATATTAGTTCCTAAAAGTGATTGCTTTGCTATTTGGGTGCACATTCTCCCCATAATTAAATCGGTTGCATCAACTTTCTTCCATTTACTGTCTGCCATGTTCTTTCTTTCCGTTTATTTGATTAAATAATTATTTTAACATTAGATCCCGAAGGATTCCTCTCCAATAATTCTTGTATTGAAATTCGTTCACTTCCGGATTCGTTCAATTTCTCGTTAGCAGATTTTGAGATCTGATAACATGCTACAGTTAATTTATGATTTAGCTTACCATTTCCAAGAACTTTTCCTGGGATAACAATCGTATCTCCATCTGAAGTATTATTTTCAATTCTGTACAAATTCACTTCTACTTGGTTTTTGCTAGGTGCCATCAAATAATCGGACACATCCCGCCAGATTCGCCTTTTAGTTTTCCATAATCGACGTGCTAACGCGCGCTTGATCCGATCACTTGGTCCCGTTGGTTTAAATGTCATTTTAAAAACCTTATAATTTTGATTCTAGTTAATAACTAGGATGTGAAATTATACATCAATTAAATTTTTTTTGTTTCATGAAAGGATGGGGACCTTTGACCAAAGCATCATATTAAAATTTTGTCTTTCATGAGTAAATCCAACAAATATGCAATGATATCAGAATTTGAGTAAAGCCTCGAGTTTTTTTCAAACACTTGTTTTATCAATTCTTCTATAGATAATTCTTTAAAGCTTCTTAAAACTTCAATAATCTTCTTTTCTATATTACAAAGATGCTGCTCCTCTTCTTTTAATCGTTTCTTATTTATTTTTATTTTCCGAAATACATTAATTGTTTCGGGAAAGGGATTAAAGTGTTGATAGTAAATCTTGGCCGATTTATTTTTAATTTTTTTCTGGGTTTTTGCCTCTTTAGCTGGAGTGAGATTTATTTGCTTTTCATAATCAGTTAAGAATTCCATACAACGATGTTTTAATTTTTCCTTATTTCTGGGGTTTTGATTTAATCTTAAGATAATTTTAACCCCTCTCTTTCCGTAACCGATTAAAGCTCGTAAATTTCCAAATTCAAGGAATTCAACATGTTCTTCCCTATCTATCTCTCGCTTTTCGGTTTTTAATAAATATTCGTTGCGTATTGATTCTAATGTGTAAATCATATCGGAAAACATCAATGTATGGTCCAAATTATTACTTGATTTAACATAGAGGACTCTTCCTTCATGTCTGATTATTACTTCCTCAATATTTTTAAATTCCCAAAAATCCTCGGATATGAGATGTGAGGATACCGAACTTATTTTATCTTGTTCTTGTAAATATCGCAAGATTGGTTGTATTAACGTTAATTTATAACCCTCTGAAACTAAATGAACATAAGTTGGTTTTGTATTTGACTCATAACAATGTTTTAACAAATCCGAGGCATATTGTCTCACAGAATTCTGAAACTCGTCATTGAGTTGCTCCATTCCGGGCCTACTTTCCCATCTATTCATTATTTTTTTTGCAACTTTCTTATTACTTCCAAATTGCTCTATTAGAAACCGACGGGTTATCGGAGTTTTCATTTTTAGTTCTATATTGGTTAAATTTTTGATAAGATTGTCAAAATTAAGATTTTGGGACAAGGATCCATTTAATTGTTCAATTAGTTCTTCTAAGTCCTTGAATAATCTTTCAAGTGTAATGGTGGAATATTTTTTGATTTTATATGTTTCTCCGTATTTTATAGATAATCGATTGGTGAAATCTTTCAACTTTCTCAAGAAAGATTTTTCGGTGTTCTGTTCTTCGATTTCAAAATATCTAATGGAATGCTCCGTTATATTCCTGAGATTTTTTTGAAATTGAATAAGTTGTAGAAATCTTAGTTCAGGTGGGATATTTTCATTACCTTTATCAATAGAAACGTATTTTGATTTATTTTCTGATTGATCATGGGTTTTATACCGATATCCAACTAATAAAATGGGTATGAACGCTTTTCTGGATAATATTATCTTCTTGAAATATTCCAATCCCACTTTTAATGATTCTAAATTATTCCAATCGAAAAACCACACCATTAAATTTGCCTCATTGAACTCTCTTTTTTGGGAAATAATGATACTTTTCAAGAATGGCTTTTGAAGTTGAAATAATTTAATCTTAAATGGAAAAAGTTTAGAGATTTGTGGGTCGGTTATATTCTTATTTGGAAATTCAAAATATACCAAACTATTTCGACTAGAAGATCGGGTATTTCCAAAAAGCCTAGATATATTTTGGTTTAAATTAGATGGTCCAAATAATAATATTTTCTGCAAGCTAATCCCACGTTTGATATATTTTTATTAACTCGATGATTTAATATAAATTTTAGAAATTAAAAATTTTGGTGTCCTTTGGAATAAAGAATGTACATAATCGTAAAAAGTAGATCATCCAAAAGAAAATCACAAATCATTAAAAACATAAAATCTCATATAACACATAAGATATTTTTTTTATCAAAGTATTTCTATAAAAAAAAGAATAATGTGATTAATATGGTTGATGAAGGAGAAGAACCAGAAGAATATTTGGATGCTGTTGTAGATGATGTCCAAGAGCTTGAAATAGGAAGCGATGAAAATGAAAGTTTAGATTATGATGATTACACTTATGAAGATATAGATGGGGAAAAAGAAGCAATTCTTCTTTCTCGAGACTGGTATCCAAAAATTGATGTGGATATTTGGAAAACCAAGCTTCATGCTGCAACAATTGGGATTAGACAGAAAGACCAATATCGGGCACAATCAAGGCAATTTACGAAAAATATGGATATTATCGGGGAAATAGAGTATTATAAATATTCTCCTGAAGATTTGAGCAAGCCTAGCGATCAAAGAGGAAAACCAGAAAAAGTTGAAGAATATAATGAAGTGATAGGGATTAATACCTCATTCTGGGATACAGAAAAAGAGGATGGGGTCATTCAGCGGTTGGCCAATAAATACAAAGATGAATATGATCCCGAGAAGCTTAAACCGTTGCTACGAAGATTCGTTATGAAAAATTTCACAGAATTGAAAAGGGATAAGAAAAAGAAAGGACATGCGGGGAGATGGAGAGGTTCTTTTGAAGAATCAATTTTAATGAGCATGAATTTGACATTTGGTGCAAGAGAGCCAAGGCA
>CAZEPC010000248.1:4661-7280 GCA_964513765.1 uncultured archaeon | reverse complement strand
CAAAATACTGGACCGGGAGCCATTTTGAATGCGCCTTTAAATACCCGCGAAATTTTGGGCCAATGGTTAGTGTTAGCAGGTGATCTGAAAGATGGTGCCGGCAAATTGAATATTTCAATACCTTTCTTCCCAACTTTTTTATATTTTCTTTCTTTAGCACTTTTTATGGAAAAAAGTACCCGTGGAAATTGTTTTCTGATTACTGCCGCAGGTTGTGGGGCTTTTATCGTAGTAACCGGGATCGCCATGTTTTTTTACCCGGGAGGAACCGAAAATGACCCCAACACGGAAGGCTATCTTTTCACACTGAACTTTTTCTCAGATTTGGGGAGAACTGTGGCATTAAATGGGGAATCAAACGATGTTGCCCATTATTTATTCACTATTAGTGCTGTCGCAGCAGGCTTGGGCTTAATCCCCTATTTTCTTTATATCACCCCTTACATATATGGAAATAACGAGAAAGTGAAGAATCGGGTGAAGCAAGGCAGAATGTTAGCCATACCCGTTGCGTTAGGATATGTGGCAATTGGAGGATTTCCAGTTAATCTATATTTTAATGCCCATATGATTTCCGTGGGAATTGCTTTTTTGGGTTCCGTTCTTGTATTAGGCCTGTATATCTCGGCAATTAAAAAGAACCCGAAATTCCCAATTAACCTCACGCGGGGCTATTATATTTTGTTTTTAATTATATTTCTTTATTTGGTTTCAAGTGGGCTCTCTTTATTGGCAAGCTCTGATCAAGCAAGACTAAAGATTGCGGTAATCGGCCAAAAAATCTGTTTATATGCAGAAATGCTCTGGAGAATATTTGAAGGATTATATAGTGCAAGATATGTTAAAAAAGGAAAGCTCTCCTAACATCTACAAACTTTTTAGCATCAGGCACTCGCCTTCCTAATCCTATGTATTCTTCCAAGTTAGCAGATGATTAATGTAAAATTACTATGAGAATATTGTTTCTTAAATTTAAAAGAATGGATAACTCGAAACGATTCATTATCTATGGTCTCTACAATGTTACATACCACGCTCTTGGGCAAGTCTCTTGATTGAACCCTTGCATTCACTTCAAGAGGGATCTTTTTTTTCATACTTGGATTTCAATTTCGCTTGACATACACACCAATATGTCCGACCCGCTAAACTAAGGGGTAATAATACATCTTCGGAGATCTTTTCGTAATTTTTTGCCCTCATCTTGAATTTTCTTTTATAAGAAAATATTTCATCAGTTTCGGGGGTATGGGCGTAATTCGTATTCTAAGGGCTGACATTTTACATTATTAGGCGAAATTGGAAAATCATCAGCAATGAATTCTGCAAAGATTTTCACGGTTCCATAGGTTTTTGGAACTTTCCATGTAAAATTACTATGAGAATATTGTTTCTTAAATTTAAAAGAATGAATAACTCGAAATGATTCATTATCTATGGACTCTACAATGTTACATACCACGCTCTTGGGCAAGTCTCTTGATTGAACCCTTGCATTCACTTCAAGAGGGATCTTTTTTTTAAAATACACGCCATCTCTAACGAGGGCTCTGAATTCTGCAACGAAGTTTTTTTTATCGGGGACTTGACAATAACAAGGTGAGGATATGCCCTCCAATTTAATTTTACCATACTTGGACTTTAATTTTGCCCTGCATACTGACCAATATGTTCTCCCGGCCAGACTAAGGGGTAAAGATACATCTTCGGAGATCTTTTCGTAATTTTTTGCCCTCATCTTAAATTTTCTTTTATATGAGAATATCTCATCAGTTTCGGGGGAATGAAAAAATAGCTCTGCCTTTCCTTTAGTATCAGCAGGGATATCATTTCTAATATCGGCCATGAAAACTGCAATATCACCAATACCAACATCAATTTTAAACCCAACATGCTTAAAGTGAATACCATTCAAATCGGCCATTCCTTTTAGCTTTATCGACTTGGAAAAATATTCAATCTTCTCTTCATCTTTAATGGATATCAGCATTTTAGCTTTAAATTTAGGGTATGTGAAATCAGGTATTGGAATTGAGATCGGGATTCTCAATTTTTTGGGTGTATTTCTCTCGGGGGGAGATATTTTTATTGTTTTTTTATCAATACCCCAATATTTTTCCTTTTTTGATTCTATTGAGTCACCTTTAACATCATCCTCTTCGCTTTTATTCTCGTCCCTTGTTGGTTCCTTTTGTTCATTGGTTTTCTCAAAATCATAATTTGTCTTAGTTTTGGGTAAAATCTTTGTCTCAATTATGAACTTTCTGCTTAAAGGAAGATTATGAGAGAAGATGATCCAATACACGAATGGGTTATTTGGGATTACCTTTTTCGATTCATAATCAATTTTTCGGAACTTTATAAACTTATCGATACCATCCATAGTCAGTTCTATGGGTTCTGATGAAAAAGAGTCGAGAATCTCTTTCCCGTCCCAAATCTCTAAATAAATGGAGGGATTTGGTGTAAGATCAAGGTAATCTCTTTTACGAAACTTTATTTTAAACTTTAGCTTTCTTTCTCCTTTAAATTTTTTCCGGGTTCTATCCATAAGAAATTTCTTATTATTCTTGGTTTTGAGAAAGATTTTATAGAGCAATTTGCCATCGGAAACAAAAT
>CAZEPC010000248.1:0-4561 GCA_964513765.1 uncultured archaeon | reverse complement strand
TTATTCTTGGTTTTGAGAAAGATTTTATAGAGCAATTTGCCATCGGAAACAAAATCTTCATTAGAAATATAGATTTTCCCTTTCAATTTCTTTTTAATTCGTACTGGAGCATTTGTTTCACACGTATAGGAAAATGGCATATACTACCACATAAAGAAACATTCATAAAAAAAATAACTTTCTTACTTCGAGAGCAGAATTATTGAGTATTTTGTAAAATTCGGAAAATTTCCATATTTCCCTCAATATTTCCTAACATTAACAAGGATTTAGAGGGTTTTTCCATTACAAATGAATTGGGTACGTTTTCTATTTCATCAAAAACTTCATATGTTTCTAAATCCCAAATCTTTAATGTATTGTCTTCAGCACTAGAAAACAAGTATTTCCCACTTGCTGAAAACCTAAAGGAATGAACCTCCTCATAATGTTTAACTAAATAGGCTATTTTTTTCCCGGTCTCTGAATCAAAAAGAGATATTTTGCCATCATTTCCACAGCTTGCAATAATTTTCCCATCGGGAGAAAGTCGAATCATATTTATACCCGAGTTATGAGCCCGGATATAAGATATCTCCTCTTGGGTTTTGAAATCAAGTACCTTTATATGCCTTCCATCAATCACTAAATATAGTTTTTTAAAGTCATGAGAAAGACAAAATAAGCCCAAATTTTTCATCTTAATTTTAATATGGTTTGTGATTTCCCATCTTTTCAAATTCAAAACCACCATCTCCCAAGCATCAGTAGAAAGAAGTAATGTAACATCTTTCCGAATCATTTGAGTGGAGATAACTTTACCCTTAAGATGAAGCTTCTTTATCGGTTCTTTGGTTTTTATATCATAAATTATCAAATCCCCATTTTTATAACAAGTCAATAGATAATTTCCGTTTCTTAAAAATTTCAATTTAACAGGAGTAATATTAGGGCCGTTTAGATATCTTGTATTATTTTGTTCCTCGCTTTTAGTTTCGTCTCTTTCCTTGAAATTTGAGTGATATCCCGAATATTCTTTTCCTGATCCATACAATGACTTGTCATGAGAGTTATCATAGCTAGTCAATTGCCCAGTAAATGTAGATATTACAATTTGGGGATTGTCGGCACCATAAATTGGTATCTTTTTTCTATGGTATAATTTTGAAATAATTTTTCCATATGGATATGATAATAATTTTACTGGTTCGTGATATGCACAACAAGCGATGATCTTTTGTTGGGGACAATAGGAAATAGAAAGGATTTCTGAATCACACGCCCTCTTTAATGATCTCTCTCTAATTAACTTCATAATAAATACATCCTCTTAGACAAGAAAAGAATACAAAATCTTCTTAAGAAAAATTGTCTTCATTTCTTTCCGTATGAGTTACTCTTTCTATACGAAAAACAAGTATATATAGCTAATGTATCCGAATAGCGAGGGGATAGAAATTTGGAAAAATCTCAAAAGAGATTTCAAAAAATTTGTATTTTTTCCATTTTCACACACTTTTTTAGAAAGAATATTGGCATAATAAGAGTTTTTTGGGATGGTTTATTTTTATAAGCATTACAATGAATTCCATTACATATAATCTAACGGGGCATATTCTGCTTAAAAGTGAAGTTAAAGAAAAAGCAGATAAAATAAACACGTTAGTACAAAAGACAGAAGAAAAGGTCTTAAAGTCCTATAAAAATGTGGAAAATTTGGATTTCCAAGGGAATTATACGCTTGAAGATAATAAAATTATAAAAGTGGAAATAACAAATAACCATGTTCCAAGCCATATGATTTTTTACAGGATAAGAAAAGGGTTGGCACAAACAATCGGCAGGAAATTACATATTGGAATTGATGAATTGGTAATCGATACATTGCTTATCAAATTCCCGCTGGATCAAGTTCCCCAAGACGGCGAGGACATAACAGTCCCTTTCATAAAATCCATAAAAATTAATGAAGAAGAAATGGCCTGCGAGATTGAATTAGAGAAAATTGACTCCGACTTCGTGATTTCGGGAAGTATTGAGCGAATCATGAAACGGATTGAAGAGAAAATTGCGCTCACTTACTATGAAGGAAAAGCAGAAGCCCATAAGATCATTTATGAAAGTGGCAAAAAAGACATCAGCTTTGATTTAGATCCCACCAAAGAAATGGTTAATAAGAACTGGATCAGTCGGGCCTCAACCAAAGGCAAATGGGTATATTGGGCCCCGGCCGTTGCCATGTTTAATGCCATGGAGAAAATAGTCATTGAACACCTACTAAAACCTTTAAATTTTCAAGAAGTAATTAACTCCAATATTGTATCGGGAGAAGATGTATGGCTTAAAACAGGGCATTTAGGTGGGATGCCAATGGAGCTTTATTATGTTGCAGAACCCGCAACCCGTAATGTAAAGAAGTGGGATACCTTTGTGGATAAGGTTAAGATAACCCAGCAAGTTCCCTATGATGAATTGAAGAAAATGGTCCAGCTGAAGCCATTGAAAGGACTAACATATGCCCAGTGCCCGGCCCTCTATTGGACACTTAAAGGAAAAACAATAGACGAAAACACATTTCCGATTTATATATTCGAAAGAACGAATAACTCATTTCGGTATGAAGCGGGGGGAAGACATGGAATTGAACGGGTTGATGAATTTCATAGAATTGAAGTAGTGTTTATTGGAAAACCAGAGACTCTAATCAATCTACATGAGGAAGTTCTCAAGAAGTACCGTCATATCTTTAACGATATCTTGGAATTGGAGTGGAGAATGGCCACAGTTACGCCCTTTTACCAGCAACAAGCAGGAGACATATTCGACGAAGATAAGGCAGACAAGGACATAAAAGTCGGAACCATAGATTATGAAGCATGGCTTCCATATCGGGGCAACAGAGATGAGAGTGAATGGCTTGAATTCCAAAATATCTCTATTGTCGGTGAGAAATATATTGATGCCTTCAATATCAAGCATCAAAAGGGAGATCAATTATGGAGCGGTTGTACAGGGATAGGTTTAGAACGGTGGATTGCAGTATTTTTGGCCCAGCACGGGTTTGACACGGACAATTGGCCGGAAGAATTCAAAAAATATTTGCCGGAGATCCCAAAGCCACTTAAATTCCTATAGAAAAATACTCATTCCAAGGAATTAATTGATTGATCAAGTTCAAAGGAATATTCTATTTAATAATAATATCTTTTTTGTACTTTTTTATTATTTGTTTGGTTCCATCAATTGCATCAATTAGGGCTTTAAAACCATCTTTTCTGTGAGAGGAGGCAATAACCACAAATAATAAGTCATCCGAGATTTGGAATTTAGAAATGATTTTTAAGCCTTGCTTAATTCAATTCCAATATTAAAATGAAAGATCTCTACGGGTCGGTTATTCCAGATTTACGTCTTCTTATTTATCAATTGTTTTTCCCATCGGGCTATCAATCTTTGAAATGGAATGTACTCATTTTATTAAGCGGATTGGTTCTTCTCATTATTAGCGAGATTATAAGAAAACAATTTAATGAAAATCATAATCTCAATAAAAAAAAAGTAAGTAAATGGGGGATTCTCAGCCTAAGCCTCGGTGTTTTTATTCCAATTGTCGGGGGAATCATATTAGAATTTATTGGGATTGAAATAATTTTAAATTTACGGCATATAAATGAAAAATTGGAAAAAAATAAGGAGTTAAAACTAAGAGAGGTTTTACGCCCCTTTTTCATGTTCCTACAACTTTTACTCTATATTATTGTGTTTATAATCTTTCCAGTTGGCCTTTATATCCTAAATCTCTTCCTGGGAAATATATTATGGATTCTGATTGGGATTGGTGCTGATGTTGGTTTAATTTACCTCATCATTCACAAATTCCAACCACCTTCAATAGAAAAATGGGGAGACAAAAAACGAAATTTCATCGGTTTATTTTTAATTCCCTTTCTTTTTCTTTCAGTTTTTCTCACTTGTTGGTATTTTCCTTCACCAACACCTGCCCCCGAAAGTCAGCCCGGAACAATAGGAACCAATCAATTAAAAATCGTAACTTACAATATTAGAAATGGAATAGCCCTAGACGGAGAGGATCACTGGAATCTCCGAAAAGAATATCTCATAAACCAATTGGTAGATTTTGACTCGGGGATTATCGGATTACAGGAAGCCTATTTATTCCAAATAAACGAAATAATAACAGGTTTGGATGAGAAAATAAACAGCAGGGATTATGAATGGACGGGATTAGGGAGGTATGACGGCGTCCATTACGATGAGCATTCTCCTATATTATATGATCGGATTATCTATGAATATCAAGATGGAGGAACTTTTTGGCTAAGTGATAATTACAAATTGCCCACATACGGATATGCAGAAGGGCAATGTTGCAAAAGAATTGTAACATGGGGGAGATTTAAAATAAAGGAAAATAATTCAGAATTCGTAGTTTTCTGCACCCATTACGGATTCGGAGAAGATTTCAGTGATCCGGCATCCGAACTATTAACAAAAAAAGTAGAAGCATTATCTGGAGGTTTACCAGCGTTTGTGGTGGGAGATTTCAATTTCGATGAAACCT
>CAZEPC010000247.1:0-7341 GCA_964513765.1 uncultured archaeon | reverse complement strand
TATCTGGTTTTCAATTGAAAATTTGGAATGGATGAATTCCCAAAGGTTATAAAATAAATGTTTCTGTTCTTCGCTAAGAGATTGAAAGGTTTGAAGAGCAAAATTGTTTCCTATGAGCAGATAGAATGGCTTTAGTTTTGGAATATTTTTTTTGGATAATTGGGTATGGAGTTTGACAAGGATTTCTTCTTCGATTTTCTCATATTTTTTATTGTCTTTATTTTTAATTAAATAAAAGACACATACAAGAGCATCAAGTAAAGAATCTATATGCGAGATATGTTTTTTAATAGTATTCTTTTGAGCCAGTTCAATCACCGAGGAAATATCGGAATTCTTTGAATTCTTGGGTGATTTATTTCCACTCATCTTTATGAGAGAATCTATTTCTTCCCGATTTTCTAAAAAATTGGTCCATATCATTCGCATTTTCCCCAAATAATCTAATAGAAAGATTTCCTTTTTATTGAGATTGGTGGGAATGGGAGCAAACATGGTTATTGAATCATAAAATGCCATGGTGAGTTCGGAACGGTTAATTATATACTCTTGAACTATGTAATCCATGAGCCTTGAATTAAGAATTGCCATGAGAGAATAGGGTGTGAAAGAAACAAGCGGGGAGAAATCATCATCAATTCTTAATTTAATCACATTATTCCCCACTAACATCCCGGGGGGCTTGTACATAACCCTAAAATAATCGCCAATTTTTGTGGTAACCAGCATTTCTGCATTTAATTCCTCTTTCCAACTTTGCTTTTGCAAAAGAGAACGGGGGGCATATTCAACGTATTTAGGAACAATTTTATACTTTTTTACGGAACGTCCGCTAAATAAATATGGGAGGGAAAACACTCCGGTTATTTTTTTCTTCTTTTTTACGTCCCTCCCCCGTTTCCCATGTAAAATATTTATCTGCCGATACTTAGGATTATATAATTTGGGAAAAAGAGAATTATAATAAAGAATGAAACGATTAAAGTCTAACCACACATTTTGGGGGATATAGGAAATTTGGTTTGTGTTTTTTTTTTTGTTTTTCGATTCAGCTTTTCTTTTAGAGATAACATGAAATGATTGATTAGGATCAATTTGATCAGAGGGCATTTTTTGTAAAAACAGAGTAATCATCTCCAAAGTAACTTTCATTTCTTCAAAAGGGTTACCTTCATCCACAATTTTTAAAAACTGAAAGTTCTTAAGCATAAATTTCCGTAATTGAGAGAATTCATCGACCCTTCCGATCGAATTATTCACGATATACGCCAGAATGCCATCTTGCTTAAGCATCCTATGAGAATGCTCGATGAAAGCCGCTGAGGGATTATAGGATTTACCATTCTTTTTTGAACCAATAGAATGTACTTTGGGCCAAATATCCTTAATTTTTTTTCTAACCGGCTTAGGCAATTTATTTTGACCGTAGGGTGGATTTCCAAAAATGATGTCAAACTTATTTGAAGAACAATCATTAAATGAATGAGAACTATTACTGGATGAACTGGATACCCTCTCTCTTAAATCTTTACCCTTACTTGAAGTAAGATCATCGAAAAAAGAATCTAAAACTTTTTTTGATCGGTTCTGAACCTGGGCCTTGCCAAACAGCAAGAGCGGATTTTTATTAAACAAATTAAATTGAATATTTTTTATGGGTGTAATTTCCGTATTTTTTAGGATAGAGTGATCAAAATGAGGGTCAAAAGTAAAATTATAATCATGGATCCAGAGCCAAAGGCGCAATTTACTCACCACTATGGCCTGATGATCAATATCAAAACCAAATATATTTTCCTCAATTATTCTTTTTTTAAGTAATACTATTTCATGTGCATTAGACAGAGAGAAGGGAGGTTTTCTTCCTTTAAATTGCTGGAAGAATTGCCAGATCTGAGCATAAAGAAAATAAAGATACTCACACATCATAAGAAGTAAACTGGAGCTCCCTACCGCATTATCGCAAATTTTCAAATCGGAGAGAATTTGATAAAGACGAAAATAAAAATTTGCCAATGAAAACCTTTCCGCCTTAATTCCCTTTTTATTTTCTGAAAATGAATTATTATGTTCCTTTTTTCGAGGAACAAGGATATTTGAGTAAATATAATTAACATTTGGCGATTCTGGGTCACGAACTTGGTGAATATTTGGGAAAATTGTAAGTATAGAAAAATTTTCAGGGAACAATGAAGAGACCCAAGTAAATTCATTCTTCAAATGAGAGCAGAAATACAGGTCAAGTACATTTCTTGCCATATATTCCCCAATAGACTTAGGAGTATAGAACGTCCCTTTCTTCCCCCTGGTTTTTGTTAGTGTTAGGGAAGATTCGAATAATTTCCCAAGTATGTCCATGGATACCATAGAATAACATTGGTTGGATTTGTTTGTTTTTTGTGAGGAAATTAGAGGGGTAGCCGGTAAATGAAATTTGTAAGAATTTACAAACTTTTCTATTTTTTTTATCCCTTCTTCCTTTATTGTAATGCGAGAGATATTTTCATTATTTCCTATGGTTTTAAGCCCTCTAAAAAGCATTTGTTCAATGCTTCTCAAATTAAAACCGTAATCATAATCTGAATCCTTGAAGAATTTCCTCAGAATTTGGAGGAGAACCCGAGATCGAAATATTTCCAGACTGGATTCACGTTTCAATGTCTTATCTTTACAATCTTCTAACCCGGTGAAAAGAGAATTGTCTAAAAGTTCAGAATAAAGATCTCTAAATCGGGTAAAAAAGGAATTAAAAATCTCCAAGGATTCATCAACAACCATTACTCTATAATAGGAATTAATATAATAATAAGATTTTATCTTCTATGAGGTTTTTTCAGCATTATTAAATGGGGACTTAACGCTTTTATCAATTCAATGGGTGGAATAATAGTCATCAAATTTTTCTCGGAAGTGTTGGAAAGATTTATCCGAAATGGTATGGACCTCGCCGTATTCGCTTGCCCCTTTATATATTCTGGCCATTTTTTCGATCAATTCTGCAGTTTTGACGGCATTATTCATATTGCGACCACAAGCTAACACCCCGTGGTTTGCAATCAAAATTCCGTTGGTATCTTTTAGGGCCTTAACAGCTTGCTTACCGATCTCATTTGTATTCGCCTCCCCAAAATCAGCACATACCACTCTTCCACCGACCCAAACTACCATTTCCTCCAATAATACAGGTAAGTCCTTACGAGCTACAGCCAGCATGGTTGCATAAATCGAATGGGTATGGATGACAGCACCGACCCGGGGGCGATTTTTATAGATCTCAATATGCATACGAAATTCAGATGAGGCCCTCTGAAGACCTGAAATTTTTTCTCCCCCGAAATTCATATGCACTACATCATCGGTGTTCATATTTGCATAATCGTTGTAGGTAGGGGTTATGAGAAACTCATTAGTGTCGGGGATGCGAATCGAGATATTCCCTTCGCCCCTTTGGACTAACTTCTTGTTGAAAATTTGCTTGCTTCCTCTGACTAATTCTTCCTTTAAGAGTTGAGTTAACATCGTGTTCAAGTGAAATAGAGCCGGTTTTTAAAA
Organism: uncultured archaeon; assembly: GCA_964513765.1. GTDB lineage: Archaea > Asgardarchaeota > Lokiarchaeia > Sigyniarchaeales > Promethearchaeaceae > CAZEPC01. Next base: position 3,789 of record CAZEPC010000247.1, on the reverse strand, counting down.
AAACTTTTATTTTCTATTTATCCATAACTTTTTTCTCTTTTGCTTAAGAAATTTAATTTTTTCACCATTAGATATAGGATAAGTTTCCCAATAATTTCATAGGATAAGTTTCCTATTTGGATATCTGAAGATTTTAATGGAATTTCGATCTTATATAAGTGAGAATTTATGTCGTTAGACAAAGTTAAGGAAATATTAATTGATCTTGATATTGATGAGATTTCTAATGTGGTGAATGAAACCCTAGAAGAAGGTGTGGGACCAGAGGAAATTGTAAGTGCACTTTCAGAGGCAATGCTTAAAGTGGGAAAGCTTTATGAGGAAAAAGAATATTATCTTCCCGAATTGGTGTTAGCTGGAGAAACTATGGAAGAGGCAATGCAAATAATCAGACCAAAACTCACCGAAGCTGAAGTAAAACATAAGGGTAAAGTTGTAGCAGCAACTGTGAAAGGAGATTTACATGATATTGGAAAGAACATCGTGGTGACCATGCTTACTGCAGCAGGATATGAGATTATTGATTTAGGAAAAGATGTTGATGCAAAAACCATTGCAGAAAGCGTGAAGGAAAAAGAAGCGGATATTGTTGCACTTTCAGCCCTTTTAACAATGACAGTAACTGAAATCGAGAATGTCGTGAAGGAGTTAAAGGAAATGGGAATACGAGACAAAGTTACTATTATTTGTGGTGGAGCTCCCCTTAATCAAGAACTTGCCGAGAAGCTTGGGGCAGACATTGCATGTGATGATGCAGTCGAGGGTATTGAAGTCTGCGATAAGATTATGGCAAAGAAAAGTGCTTAAAAAAACAATCTACAATAGTTTTTCATTTTTTCGTATTTTTATGTTATCTTTGTGAACTTGTTTTACAATGATTTTTATCAGAAAAACAATTGATTTTATGTAATTATGGACACACAAAACAAAATAAATGATGCACGACCTAATATCATCTGGATTTTCGGAGATCAGCATAGAGCTCAAGCATTGGGATGCAATGAAAATAAAATGGTGAAAACCCCTAATATTGACAAATTAGCAGAAAAGGGAGTGAATTTCATCAAAGCAGTCTGCGGATTCCCATTATGTTGTCCAATGCGCGGTTCCCTGCTTACGAGTAAATACCCCCATGAATCGGTCCCTGGGCATGAATATCGAATGCCGGAAGAAATGCCCACAATCGCAGATGCATTTAATAATGAAGAGTTTAAAACCGCTTATTTTGGAAAATGGCATGTAGATGGTGCCCACGAACGATGGGAAAATGCTGCAAAACATTATATTCCACCTGAACGAAGGGGTAATTTCCAAACTTGGATTGGGTATGACAACAACAATCAACCTTGGAACTGCTGGGTTCATGGACATGATCAAGAAGGAAATGAAATTGAACACTATAAGCTTGACGGATACGAAACGGACAAAATCACCGATTTGTTTTTAGACTATCTAGAAAAACACATAAATCAATCAAAAAACACCCCATTTTTTTCGGTTTTATCGGTGCAACCCCCACATAATCCTTATTTTGGTCCTGAGGATAAAATGGAACATTATTATGAAGATGAATTTCTTCTTCAACCAAAAAAATTTAAACTTAGAAAAAACGTGCCCCTCATTCCAGAAATAGAAAAAAGTGCCAGGAAAGATTTGGCCTCTTATTATTCCATGATTGAACAAATAGATGTAAATGTTGGAAGGATAACACGGGCACTCAGAGAAAAAGGGATTTATGAGAATACAGTCATTATCTTTTTCTCGGATCATGGAGACATGCATTATAGCCACGGACATACCCGTAAAACAACACCCCATGAAGAATCAATCCGGATCCCATTTATAATTGGAGGCGGATATGTTGAGAAAAAATTGGATGGAATACGGAATAAAAAATCGGATGCAATCATTAATCACGTTGATATTGCCACCACTACCTTGGGAATTGCAAAGGTCCAAATTCCCGATGGAATGATGGGGTTTGATTATTCTCCGTATATTGAAAAAGAAGTAGAAAAAATTGAGAACGAACCAAATTCTGCTTACATACAGAGTAATATTCCAACAGGGCATCACGATTGTATTGATAAGCCTTGGAGAGGAATTATAACAAAGGATGGATGGAAATATGTCTGCTTTAACGGTTGTGACTGGATGATGTATAACTTGAACGAGGATGAATATGAATTAGTGAATTTAGCCCATTATTCTCGATTTGAGGGAAAAAAGAAAGAATTGAAACAAAATCTAAATAATTGGGTGAAGAAAGCAGGCGATAATTTCGAAATCCCCGAAAATATATCGAGAAAACAGCAATTAAATCAAAACGAAATAGATTCCATACTTCGGAGATGGGGATATCAAAAAGCAAAAATGCTCCTTGAGGATGCAAAAAGAGGAAAGGGAAAAATTGGAGAAAAAGAAAAGGATGTCATACATCTGAAAAAGCTGTTGAAGGAAAAAAAACAATTATTATAGAATATGTCAAATATTAGTGGTATCAACAACCACAAGAAGCTTCTTAATTTGCTTTTTCGCCATTTTACTGGCATTTCAGAATAGAAAAAATAAAAAATAATGATAACTTTTTTAATATAATCTTTTTAAAGCTTTTACCAGAGAAAGAGGACGATTATAATGAAAGCGAACCAGAAAGAAAACCAAAAGCAAGCCGATCTTGATGTTGAAAAACGAGAATCTGATAAAAATGAGAAAAAAATTGAAAAACAAAAAATAAAAGAAGATTCTGATAATCAAGAAGAAAAAGAAAAATCAAGTGAAGAACTCAAAAAAGAAAAAAAAGAAACGGATGAAGACATGGAACAAAAAAACCAGGAACCAAAAGAAAAATCCGAGGTAGATCGGCTGAAGGAAAAGATACAAAAAGTAAAGCGAAAATATGAAAAAAAGCTGGAAATGAAAGAAGATGAGCTTGAGGAACAGAAGGATAAATACATGTATCTTCAAGCAGAGATGGAGAATACACGAAAACATTATCAAAAACAAATAATCACCGAAAAAGAGAAAGCAAAAGCAGACCTCATTTCCCGATTCATACCATTATTGGAGAGTTTTGAAAGTGCAGAGGAAACACGCGAAAAAATAAGGGAAGATGCATGTTCGGACAACATGATTTCCTTTTTAGAGGGATTTGAAAAAATTTATGATAGTCTAAGAGATATTTTTAAATCTCTTAATGTGGAAGCCATTGAGGAGACCGGAGTCAAATTTGATTATAATCTCCATGAAGTAATGATGAGAGTGGATAAAGAGGAATTTGATAATAACGAAGTCATCCAAATACTTCAGAAGGGATACAAAATGGATAATAAGGTAATAAAACCCGCTAAGATAATAATAAATAAGAAACCCAAAAAGAAAAAGCAAAAAATGCCCGAGAAACAAGAAGAAGAAAAAGAAGGTAATAAATCCAAAAAAGAGGAAAAAGCACAAAAGGAACAAGAGTTTGAAAAAGAGGAAGAGAAAGAGAATAAAAATGAGACAACAGATGAGAAAAAAGAGAACAAATAAATTCATTCTAGTATATTGATTAAATTTTAACGGGTCTGATCGCTTTCTTTGGCCCGTTTTTTCATCATTTTTCGGATTTCTTGATAATCTTTATTAATATGCTTTATGATAATAAACCATAAACTTCCAGATACCAACCAAAAAAGAGAGCCAAAGAATATAGTTTCCTTTAAACTAGGGAAGGTCTGAGAAAGTAAGGCTCCAACGGTAAGAGCAATTGCTGCCCCGATGAAGTCTGCAGTATCATAAATGGCCGCC
>CAZEPC010000246.1:3914-7390 GCA_964513765.1 uncultured archaeon | reverse complement strand
ACAGCCGACAAGGTCCCTCCCGAATACCGAGAGAAATTCCGCATATTTAATATTTTACCTCTTTTAGTAGTTGCCACTTTATTATACTGGTTATTGGCCACTGCTTGGCCCAGCTTTATTGGTTGGGATACAACAGGAGATTTAACAAATATTATAATGGATGCGGGGAGAGCAATTGGAATTTGGTTGATTTGTTTTATCGTGCTCTATCCTATTTCGGCCAATCTTCCTCACTTAGGAAACTGGATGTGGTTTTGGTGGATTGAAAAACCAGAAAATCGCGCAGAAGTAGAAAAAGCAATTAAACAAAAAGCTAAAGGTGAATACCAATCCGATGATAAGCTTTATAACTTCAAAATATCGGCAATTGAGTGGATAAAAGAATATCTTATTGAGAAAAATATCATCTATTATATCTCAATAGTGCTCAGTGTATTTATGTTAATCGCATTCTTTGTGATTAAATCCGACAATAAGTTTGCAAGTACCGCCTTTTCTGCGTTCGCAGGATTTATCATGGGATTTTTAGTCATTTTGAATATTACGGTCATTTGGATTGCTTCGGCTTTCTACTCTAAGAAAAAGCCAGAAAATCAGAAAAATAGGCTAATCATCGAGAATCTTTCGTGGAGTTACGTATTTCTTATTCCTCTTTCGACACTTCTTTATGTTTTAGGTGTAATAGCGATGATGGATTTAACCGATGAACTTCCGCCTGACCTCCGACAGCCATTTAATGTATTATACCAAGTGTTCTTTGTGCTACGACATGTGGTGGCCATTGGTCTGAATTATTATCTCACCACCTTAGAACCGGACTACAATTGGAAGGAAAATGATTTATACGAAGAAAAATCACTCATTATGAAAACACCGTTCTTGAAGAAAGTAAAAAGGATTCTAAAAGCCGTCCTGATTATTGCGCTTTTATTGGGGCTCATTGTTATCCTCGTACTTGCCCACGAGTTAATCATGGTTGATTTTGCCATGTTATTTTGCGTGGCTAGTTATTTCTTCCTCACAGCCTATTTTGTGTTAATCTTCGCATTGTTAAAGTTGGTCAAACGAAAGAAGTCTAATTACTTTAAATATAAAGCACGTTACTGGACATTGGTGAAGGTTAGCGCACTTATCATTATTATCAATCTATTGCCAACAATTATGACCGTAAATAAAACAAATCCCAACTTGGAAAATCAATTCAGTGAAACATTTGGTTCTGATTGGGAATCTAAAATTTCGGAGGATGAATACCAATACCTCCCCGAGGTCGCATATTCGATGTTTGATCAATATTACGGTTATGATATTCCGATAAATGCTCAATATGAGAATGTGTATATGTATGACTCCCCGAGATTCGTAAAAAACGCAACGACTGGAGAAATTATCTCTAACGGAAGCTCAAAATATACAGAGATTCAGCACCCTCTCATATTTGATGCGTATTTACCTGCCGAGGGCGATTTAAGGGTCAATTTTGGAGACTCTGGAACTGCCGATACAAAATATCCTGTCGTCATATATGTGCACGGGATCGGGATGGACAGGGGTTCGGGAAACGCGAATTGGTCTTCCCAATATATAGCTAATCAAGGATATGCGGTTTTTGATATGTCTTATGGATTTACAGGGATGGCAGACCACGATTGGACCGGGGGCAGGGAAAAAGGATATGATTTTCCGGATATGGTCAAGCAAATCGGAAATTTCACCAAATATCTCACAGCCAACGCAGATTATTTCCATGTGGATATGTCAAGCGTATATTTCGCAGGCAGGTCATTTGGAGGATGGTTGTGTATGAATTTAGCTTGGCTCTACAACACCACATTTGCCGGAGGGAATTTTTCAAACAGTATGCACGTCTCGGGAGTAATGCCATATTATCCGGCCACCGATATCCCAGGAATTGGATCGGAAGCTTGGCAAATTGGAGAGTATTTGGGTGCGGTCGATGAAGGGGCCCCGTATATTAGAGGATCCAGCAATCCGGAAGATTCAAATTATAATCCCGAATGGAAATGGTATAATGCCCTATGGCAAGCAGAAAATTCTGAAGCCGGGACGCTTGCACCAGTATTTGGTATTCAAGGGACACATGATTATCTGGTCCCCCAAGGTGCAATGAAACGTTTGGAATCATATTGTGAAGAGAATGGACACCCGATTGTTGCGGGATATTATCCGTTTGGAAGTCATGGATTTGATGCCATTCATTTCTCCCATTATGGGCAGAGTATCCTTTATTATATGCTCAGATTTATGGCATTGACAAATTAAGTTGATAATAATAAGATTAATATAAGTAAATATTTTTTTTTAATACTTCTTTCTCTTTTCTCTCTTTCAGAATATTTAAAACTTTTTAGAGAAATTCTAAAATCAAAGGAAAGGAAAGTAAAAGGCCAAATAATACGAAAGCTTAAGGTTTTTAATTAAAAAATCCTTTTTTGAAATATTAACAACTTTTAGTATTTTAAAAGAAAAAAGTGATGAAAAAATGGATTTAGATAAAACCGCAAAAGAATTAGGGAAAGAAGGACATCAGCTAATTTACGATGTATGCGATGTGGCTAGATTCCGGCTCCCTGGTTCCGAAGGAGAAGAACAAGGACAAAAATTTATGGAAAAAAAGCTGAAAGAATTCGGAGCGGATGAAGTCGAGACCCAGCATTTTGATGTGTATCCACGATTTTTCAGATGGTGGCCAATGCTGTCTTTCGGATTTTTCCTCATAAGCTTATTCACTTTTCCCTATTCTCCCTTGCTTTCGATGTTTTTAACAATATTTATGCTCGTGAATGTGGGGCTCAAATTGCTTTCATTCCAATTTCTTGATCGTATTTTCAAAAAGAAAGATTCACTAAATGTAATTGGAAAGCTCAAAGCAAATAAGGTTGTGAATAATGAATTAGATAAACCGAAGAAAATAATTCTTTTTGGAGGACACACGGACAGTACCTACGAATTCCCTTTAGGCGCCAAATATGCAATGAACATGGTGTATTTCTATTTGGCTATAGTAGGGGCGGCGGGATTATGGATTATTACCTGTTTAGTTATTTCGATCATGCGTGGAATTAATGGTATTCCCCAGTTTTCCTGGAATTTAGAATGGACATGGTATTACATCACCTTTATCGCTATCACACCCATAATTGGGTTAATTGTATGGAATATTGTGAGCGGCAGGCCAGTCCCAGGAGCAAATGACAATCTTTCCGGTGTGGCAACAGTTACAGGGGTTTTAAAGTATTTTTCAAAGAATAGACCGGAAAATATAGAACTCTGGACGGTATGCTTCGGATCCGAAGAAGGCGGGATGAAAGGAAGTAAAGCCCTCTCCCAGAAAATAAAAAAGATGCAAGAAAAGGGGGATTTACCGGCGGATGAAATATGGGTAATAAATTTTGACAGCGTAGGTGCCGATGGACCTCTCACAATAGCAACCGCCGAACCAATGTACAGAGTGA
>CAZEPC010000246.1:0-3814 GCA_964513765.1 uncultured archaeon | reverse complement strand
CTTCCGATTATGACATCAAAATTGTTAATAAACTCGACAACAGAGGTAAACACAAAATCGGGCTCAAATTGTTTTAATTCCTCGGGCACAAAGGGACCGGTTGAGACTCCGACGGTTAAAGCACCCACAGCATTACCGGCAAAGATATCGGCTTTTGTATCCCCGATCATAATGAGTCTTTCGGGAGGAATCTCCCATTTTTCGCTCAATATTAGAATTCCTTCCGGAGAAGGCTTAATTTCCTTAACTTTATCTCTTCCCACGATATTTGATTCATCTCCGAATAGTTTAAGAAATTTCGGGTTTTCTTCAAACCTATGAAAAATTTCATCAGTATTCGTGGTGGAAACTATGCCCATTTTGATGCCATGATCATATTTACCCCTTAATTTTTTTAGAGCTTGTTCTACTCCATCAAAAAGAGGAATATGGGGTGCTTGCCTTTTAAATTCCTCTTGAACCCTCATCATGAAAGATGGCCTCTTCAATCTGGAAATGCCGATCAGTTTCGCAATTTTAAGAAGAATCGTGATATAAAGCAAACGTTTCTTATAGCCCAGTACACTAAAAAACAGCTTAATTAATAAACTGGGCTTTCCAGATTTGCCGCCGCACATCGCATCAAGAACCAATTCATCCATGATCTGTTTTTGTTTCTCTGAAATCTCAACACCAAAATCCTGGGCAACCGAAGGGGTAACTTCAAAAAGAAGGTTCAGAGAGTCGGAAAGAGTACCATCCAGGTCAAAAATCACACCAATTGGCCCATCTATTTCTTTTTCAGGTTCTAGATCTCGGTTGTTTTCATACTCTTTGCTAGTCATCAAATATGGAAGGGAAAACAAGCCAAAAAATTTTTCTTACTCGGGGTTTAAGGAAAGTGGGGATATCATACAAAATCTAAGGATATATCCTCCACGATAGAATAGAGAGCACTTTTCCTCGTAGATCCACCTGGTGAATATCTCACCTCTCCAGGACTACGGCATTCCAGAAGCAATTGCCTTAAACCACCTGTAGTCATGTTATCTACCCCGTGGGCAATCCCACCATAGACCATGCCCCCACTGCCCTCCCATTCGCCCACACCATCGATCCAAGAGTTGGCTTGAAAAAGGCGGATCGAATTGGCACCAGCTGCCAGAGCCAAATAGACATCATCGACCACATCCTCAATAGAGGGATAGGGAGTGTAATTGATACAGCCAAGACAAATGGCAATGGGTGGATCTTGAGAGATAGACGAGGCGCGGACAGTTTCATAAACAAGGGAGTGAGGTGCCGGCGTTCCCCCCCATTCACATCCCCTATAAGCCATCATGCTAATATAACTATATGCATTCGCAGCGTCCCAAACCGGAAGGGCTGATTTCTTTTGAATATCCGCATCCCCATCGAATACATCCCAAATAATTGTATGAGTTGTGGTCCGCATAAGATGGCCATCTTGTATGGACTTTTTACTTATACCCAATATTTCATCCAAGGCATCTTCCCATATCATCTCACTCTGCTTCAATTTGAGGGCATTGTTAGCAACTTGTCCAATTGAACGAAAGGGTTGGGACCAATTTTCAAAATCGGGTAGGTTTTGAAACTCGCCCGCCACTTCAATATCCCACAACAGATAATCCACTACGAGATCATTCCTCACGGTCCAATTATGAAAACGCTCATAAAGGTAATCCCAACGATCAATCTCAGAGAGACTCGGATAAAAGCCCTCGTCATAGTTAAAAAGCGGCCAAATTTCTACGGCAACATGATTATCATTTAAAAGACGGACTTTTTCAGCAGCAATCTCGCCATTTTCATCATCAACCCCGAAATCGGCATCGTACAATGGAAAGCTGAGAGTTGCGTTGGCTTCTTGGAAAATATTGATAATTTGAGCATCAATCTCTTTGTAATTTGGAAAATATACAACCAAGTCATAGTTCTCGACCCTTTCCCCGGAGATTGTAAAGGAGTGCGACTCTTCCGGTTTGACCAAGAATGAGCCCATTGTTCCCCCAGAAATGCCAAACAAACATATAAGGATGAGGATAGCACCGTTAATCCTGGATAACTGGTGTTTTTTCGGGAGAGAAAATGAAAATATTCTTGTTGTTTTTTCAGATCTTACCCGCCATAGCAATTTCTTTAGTATGAGAATCAAAATCATCAAACCTAGACCATCAACGATTAAGGAGATTACAAACAAAGAAAGGAAGGCCTTCCCATCTGTGGCGACAAATGCGGTAATTGGGACTAGGCTAGCCGCTAATCCGATTAATACTAACACCAATCGTACGAGGATGAATTGGGACAAATAAAAAATGAGCATGCTGGTCATAATAAAGAGGAGTAAAATACCCAATGACCCAACAAACATATTTTCCCATAACTTAAAACTCACTTCAATTAATTTAAATGTATAATATACGCAGGATAAAAGAAAAGGAATTAACCACAAGATAAATAACTGCTGGCCGTGCGGCTTTTTTAGTGTTTCAGTCCTTTCCTGTATTTCTCGTGCTTCTGGGCTTTCTCGATTTTCTATTCTTTCTTCTTTCATTTTTCCATCTTCATTACAATATGTTATTTAAGCTTATATGAATCTTATTATATGAAGAAAATGCAAATCATCGCAATAGATCGGATGCGGGAATATCTTCAACAACACCTACCCGAATATGAAGCCCCTGAACTCTTAATTAGCACCGATGTGATCCCGGGCTGTCCCAAATGTAATAGCCATGCATCCGTATTTTATATTTCATTGGTGGAGAAAGAAAAAAGGGAGGTTTATAAAAATTTGGAACCAATTAAAGAGCACAAATTTCCCATATCCATCTACATCACTACACCGCTCTTAAAGGGGGTCCCCCAGAAAATGATTATCGGAACCGAGGAAACCACGAACGGGCTTAAAATGAAAATTAAGAGAATTGTGTATTGACCTTAAAACCAGGGCAATAGAACTCTGGACGAATTGAGGGAACAACCAACCTAAGATCTCCCGATTGATTTTCCCAGCCGATTTCCTCATCGGTGCCCATATATTTTATTTTAGTAGTACTCGGAACTCGCAGATCTTTTATCACAATGTTTGCTTTCTCGGGCACCTCAAGCAGAAAAAGAAACAGATAATTCTCTTTTTGGGTGAATCGCACCGGAACCCCATCAAATGTCTCTCCTTCTGCTCTTTTCCATGGATAAGTGTGAAAGACGCCATCCTTATTTCGAGAAATCCATTCTCCTAATGCGAGCAATCGCTGTTTTTGTAGCTGGGGGATCTTTCCCTCGGCATTAGGCCCAACATTCAGCAGTAAATTTCCATTTTTTGAAATAGTATCGATAAACGATGCGATCAACTCTTTCTCGGACAAATAATGCTCGGCAGTTTCCATCCGATTGAAGCCAAATGATCTTCCTATCCCCCGGCAGATCTCCCACTTATAGTCTTTCAAACCGATATTGGGGTGATATTCGGGAGTACTGAAATCGGCAAAGCCTTTAGGGGGGTTTCCCTCGAAACCTTGAGAGGCCACCGCTTTTTCGGCAAAATAGTTAATCAACTTTTTGATGAGAAATGTATGTTGGAGGACATTTGATATTTTCGGGATGGTAGTCCAGCGATCATTAATTACCCCGAGGGGAACAGAATTAAGATAATGGGCAGCCACTTTCATTTTATTGCCTTTGGGAGGATACCCAATATCATTCCATAAAACATCTGGTTTGAACAGTTCAATTAGTTCAGAGAATTGGTTATCGCAATATTCGCCGTATTCCTTGGTTTTAAGCGCATTGGCCAACATCGTTGTTGTTT
>CAZEPC010000245.1:0-7400 GCA_964513765.1 uncultured archaeon | reverse complement strand
GTTGATAATACCCATAAGAGAAGGGTCAAAGATTTAATCGGCGAAGAATGTTAAAAGATTCAATTAAAGAGGATTGGTACCCTATAATTTAACTAATTTTTAAACCTCGGAATTCTTGTGTTTCTCCTCCAATTCCAAGGCCCTTTCCGACAGTATCCGCGAAATCTTTTTTCTATCTTTTTCTACCGTCTTATAGACCAAAAACCACAATAATATCCCAGGTATTACAATCCAAATAGATTGGAGCATAGATCCCAAATAATTATTATTGGTTTGTTCCAATAACCACCCCGCGATGATTGGCCCGCTCCCATAACTGGCGACCTCCACCAATTGATTCCACGATCTAATGGTCCCTTGCGCCTCGGGTAAATTTATCTCTTGAATAAGGGGCTGTTGATTAATCCTAAAAATACTGATCACAATTCGGCTGAAAAATAATACGAAGCCCATTAAGAAAAAGATGGGATAGTCAAAAAGTATCCCAATACGGGTTCCCTCCGCCGGACTGAGATGAGGAAGGGGGATTATAAATAACAGAATAATGGAAACGAATGAGAAAGCAATTGAAATGATTATAAAAGTGATCCGGTTTTTCAGATTTTTCTCCCCGTATTTATCCGATATTTTCGCAAAATAAAGGGTACCAAATAGCGCACCGGGCACACCAAAGATCAGAATAAAGAGGGCAGTATTTCCCGGAGATATGTTTCTGGGAGATGATTGAATGTAGGGCAAGATGACTAAGTTCATAATCCCAAAGAAAATATTGGTAAAAATCCCTTCGGCAAAAATGAGGAGATTTGATTTGCTGAAAATAGTGTCCTTCAAGGTTTGCTTGGTTATCTTGTATTCATAGGAAATATCTGTACCAGATAAAATCCCATGCAATTCTTTTTCTTGCAGACCTCTTTTAGGAATATGAAATGAGAGAGCAATATATCCTCCATGACACACAAAGATAATCCCAATCGTTAAGTAATAATAGCGCCAATATCCCAAGTCAAAGAGAAATGCGCTGATTATCATCCCGACTGTTTCCGCAACAGCCCATCCGATATTCACGAAACCAAAATACCGTGAGCGCTCTTTTTTGCCGAAAAGATCTGCCCCAATGGAATTCATATTTGGCCCCCCTCCACTCATTGTCATTCCAATAAAGGCTCTCACAATGACCCATTTGGTAAAATCTGAATACCCGCCTCCTACTGGCAGAGTACTATTTAAAATTATCAAAGATCCTGTGGCCAAGGAATTAAAAGCAAATATCTTCTTTCTATCGTACCTATCCACCAAATATCCAAAAAACAAGGCACATAGCCCATCAATCCAAAGGCGGAGACTAACCATTACTCCCAGATCGAATGAATGAAATGGTTCTCCCGGCCATAAAAGATTAGAAATTGTAATTAAATTAATATATTCCGCCGCCACAAATAAACCCACAAGAAGATTATATGCGAGCAATGGAAAAGATCTAAGAAATAAAGATGGGGTTTTTGGGGTTTTTATTCGGGCGTTCGGTGTTCCATGAAAATTTTCTGTAGAGAGACCCATGCCAAATAGAATAAAGGAGAAAAAGAAAAAAATTTTGCTAAATCTTACTTTTCGATTCTAATATTCAAGAATCTTGCATCTCCTTGAATTTTATCCAATTATAAACTGTAAAATTCGCAAACTTGGGCGTTATGTTTGGAGGGGCTCACTTTTTCATATGCTTTTTCAATTTTCCAATCTTCATCAATAAGCCAAGTACGTCGTTTGACCTTACCACCAACTAAGGATCCAAAAGCTTTAATCGCCTTCAAATCAGGGTCGGATAAGAGGGTAAATGGCAGATCATATTTTTCTGCAAAATTCTTATGGGATTTTACGGAATCTTTGCTGATCCCGATAATCTCAATCCCTTTTTCATTGTATTTATCAATGGCATCTCTGAATTTTTTCGCCTCCGTGGTACATCCTGGGGTATTATCCCTTGGATAAAAATAGACAACCAACTTTTTTCCCTTGTACTCATCTAATTTAACTAATTTTCCATCTTGATTCTTCAATTCAATTCCTTCTGGGGCCGAATCGCCTTCATTTAACATTTTTCTCACCGTTCTTTATTATTCCTAAAATTAAGAGAAGTATCAAATCAATTCCATCTACATACACATCAAAAATGAAGGGATTTAAATCCATCTCTTCTGGATTATAACATACTTTTCAGCGGGGTTGAGCAAGATTTGAATAAGGAGGGATGAAAAAAAGAAAAAATTAAAAAAATCTCGGCAGAGCATTACACAAAGATTTTAAACACAACCACAAAAAGGAATACAAGGGCCATAATGACCAAGATATGCCAAATATCATGAAATCCAAATACTCCTGGTTTTGGATCGGGTTTTTTTGTTCCATACACAAGGACGCCCGCGGAAATTGAGCCGATTGCCAACCAAAAGAAGAGTTCAACTTGATTTCCCGAAGCCCTCAATCCTTCCAATAAGGTATTTAAAGGAATCACCGCCATAAGGCCCATGAGCACAAATGTCCCCAAGCTCATCCAACGGGGTGCATCCATAAATTTTATCTTGAATAAGATACCTAAAACCACAAAAATCCATTGACCCACTAAAATTCCAATACGCATTGCACCATCTAAATACATATAACATAGAGGTGTGAAGGCCCCGGCGATAACCAAATAGATCATGCTGTGATCAACTTTTCTCCAAAATGAGATTTCATCGTCTTTTTCTTTATTGAAATGGTATACCGCACTAAAGGTGAAAACAAGGACCGCACAAACTCCAAATACCCCTGCTACAAATCTATCCATCGCACCAGAATCAATAAGAATAATAAGGACAATTGTAGCTATGAGCGACCCTATTGCACCAAATAAATGAGAATAACTGCTAAATAGTTCTTTTTCCAATTTTGGCTTTAACATTTTTTCAAAACACCAAATAATTTATTTTTAGTATATGAATAAAAGATCTAAATCCATTATCCTATATATGTTATGGAGTAAGTAAATCGGGCATTTAATTTAAATCATGAGGAAATCATCCCCAACCACGAATAAGTACCCAAAGAATAAAGATCAAATCTGATACGATTGATCAGACCACATCCTCCAAACAAGAACAAAATCTTTAGAAGAAAGGAAAATTTGATTTTCTTGAACAGAATCGTTAAAATACATATCAATAACCTCGAATAACCCGATTTTGACATCATTTCTAAAAGGAGATAATGAAGATGGAGAGTACTGAAAATGGCAATTTCTGCGGACATGCCATAATTTCTCATAAGGAGGATTTAGATGGGATTATTGCGGCAACACTCTTAACATATGTATTAGATAAATCTAAGAACTTCCCAAATCCAGAGAAAAAATATGGCAAAAATGGGAGAAAAGAAACACCTTCAAAAATAAAAAAGGGTCATCTATCAGATCATAACAACAAAAGCTGTCTATATCTTATTGGGTACCCTGGTTTTCCTGGCCTTATTGAAAAATTAAGGAAGGGGGGAAGACAAGTAAGTTTGATAATCGCGGATTTAGGGATGAGTCCAGATACCATTGAAGTATTACATAAATTTGTAAAAAATATGGGGGCTGAGAAAAGTACCCGGTGCCAACACTATTATTTTGATCACCATATCCTACCTGATGGAGGGGAAACAACGATAAAGGGCGAAAAAAATAAGAAGGCGAAAAATCTGCTAGAAAATTTCAAGATCCATCATAATCTCGATAAATGCGCTTCAGAGATAATCTACGAATATTTCAGTAATATGGACACCCGAACTTTGAAACAATGGAATCTTGAGCAAGATTTTATGTTTCCGAAACATTTTGGAGAGCTTGTTCATCTTGCCCACCTTCTTGACTTTACGGATGAAGCGGCTAAAAAGGATCCGTTATTTAAATTGGGAGAAAATATGAATCTCTATATTACTTACAACCAAACCCGCCCCAAAAAGCTTCACACACTGGTATCCACTCTTTCTCAACCCGAACAATACAAAAAATTCAAAAACAGATTACCCAATAATATTCATGCAATAAATGATTGGATTAAGAACCAATACCTGGTGGTGGAACAAAATAGAATTGAATGTTTTATTCTTGGATATAAAGTAATAAGTAGTTTTGCAAATATTCGGGCGGGAAAATCCAGTAGGCATTTACTGGAAAAGAATCCCGAAGCCGGATTATGTATTGGTGTGAGTATAGAAGAAAACAACGTGAATATCCGTTCGGATAAATTCATGATTATGGATCAATTATCCATGCGATTCGGGGGTGGAGGGCATAAAGATAGGGCGGGTTTCATTCTCCCAAAAAAGTTTCAAACGGGTAAAGATATGGATAAGATACATCATCGAGAGCTCCTTACTGAAATATGTAAAGTTTTTGGGAAAATGTTGAAAGATATGAAAGAAAAGAATTAAAAAGAACAGAAATAAAAAGAAGAGAACCAAAAAGAAGAGAACCAAAAAGAAGAGAACCAAAAAGAAGAGAAATAACGAGGACAGAAATCCTCAGAAAAAGAGATTAGTAAAATCGAAAACCTTCTTGAAGGATTCCTCTAAGTTTTTTACCAATCTTGACCCTTGAAAGAAGTCAGAGAATTCATAATCCGAAATAAGGGAGGACACCTCTATTTGGTCGGCAACCTCACCCCACCTTTCTTCTAATCTCATTCCATCTTCCCGGAAATTCTCAATTAGATCCATTATTTGTTCGTTCATACCAACTGTGGTATCTTGACTGGAAAGACTTTTTCTTAATTCATCTGAAAGCAGAGAATACGCATTATAGAGGACTTTGAAATATTCCAGGAGATATTCTTTCAAATTAATTTCTTTTAAAAAGCCCTTAATTTGAACCAAAATAATCGCAATTTCCTTGAAAATATCTCCCACATCTTCAATAAATTTTGCTAAAAGCCGCAAATCTACCAATTTTTTATGACTGAAATTAAGGGGCTCACTTAATTTAGGTCGTTCAAAAATCGTTCTTATTTGACGAACCGTAAAGAAATAGTACCGATCAATTTTTTTATCACGGGTTGGTACATTTTTCAAGATATTGCAGTCATCGGATTCCAGAGATGCAATAAAGTCCTCTAAGATGCCTAATAGTACCGCGAAGCTCTCCCTGAGAAATCTTGGGATTTGTTCTTGAAAAATATCCTTTGCCCGTTCCTTAAACACCGTTTTGATTAAGATCCGCCGGGATGATATTTTCGACATATTCCAATTAAATAATAATTTTGATTGAGTATTCTCAATTTGGTGGATTATCTCATTTGGAATAGAATTTTTGCTGATAATCTCTAATCCTTTACTGCCATTCATATAGTAGCTTATAAGTATCATTTGGATACTTTTTTGTTCAATGAATTTGGGATTATTATCTATGAATTCATCCAAATCAATCCGGGCTAAATTGGGCTCTTCAGGGGAAAAATCTTTATCAACATAAATTTCTAAATGGCCATCGGGCATTTCATAGATATTTACCGCTGGATCCACATCTTCCTTCCATTCCTTTGTTTTGATAGATTGGGATCGCTCCAGATGATGTTTTTTAATCCAATCGGAGGGTAATGTTATCGCATATGAATATTTAGAGAATTTTTGGATTTTCCGCTTGTAAAAATCCTTATTGTGCTTATTCATTGATAACCAAAAGTAGTATATACTAGTATTTATTGTTTATGTTTGGGAGAAAAGATATATGCCATTTGGAGAAAAGATATATGCCATTTGGAGAAAAGATATATGCCATTTGGGAAAAAGAAATCCGTCAGAAAATGTGGATGAGAATTGAAAATGTTGGAGATAAAAAGATTTGTTTAGGGGACTGAGGACGAGTATTCTAGCCCGAGCAATAAATTTTCAATAAGAGAAAAGAACTCGGGCTTTTCTGCCCAATAAGTTACAATCCAATCCTTATTCTCACTGATATTAAGGGTGGTGAGTTTACCTTCAATTTCCTTGGAGTTGATTTTTAGAAAAATGGAAGATAAAACCCTCTGACCATTTCCAGATGGATCATCCCCAGCTTTTTCCATGAGCCCCGACTCAACTCTGAACGATTTAAGACTTCTGGCTTGTTTCTCATCCGAAAAGCCTTTTTCCTCCATCGTATACGCCATTTTCAACATGTCCTCATTGTAAACATGGGTTTGATTAAAAATCTTTGTATCTTTCACCTCGGTGGGAAAATGACAAAAGATTGCTCCGCCATAAGTTAAAGGTTTTGTATTAAATTGAAACTCCACCGAATTAAGGGTAAATACGATTTCTCCCTTCTTAAGTTTAATCCCCATATTAACCTCGGTTTTTAGAATTTTGCTCATTTCATTTTCTACTAGAACTTCTTTCATCCATTTTTTAATAAAGGATGGGGCTTTTTCAGGAATTTTAGAGAATTTTTCCTCTAAACTCATTTTCTCTGTTACTTTTTCTTTTTCGGCTGTGAGTTTTTCACCGCTTTCGCTTTCCAATTTCTTATTCTTGTATTTACTGGCAAAGGCATCATACGCGGTCAAAATTGCATGGTAATTCTTTTTTTGCAAATCAAGCTTTTCTTGAGTTAATTCAATGAGTTGGTTGAGTTTTTCCTTAAACTTTTCCTTACTCACAATTCGATAATGCTTGGGATTTAATGATTCTACCTCGAGCCATCCTTTCTCTTGGAGTTCAGCGAGAATTTTATAGATATAGGGGCCTTTTTTAGAGAGATAATTTTGCACTTTGGAGGCTTGCATTACTTTCTTTTCGAGAAAGAGCATAAGAATTTTTCTCTCCAGCGATTTTAAATTAAACACACCAAGTTTGCTTTTAATTTCATCATTTGTGAATTGAATCTTCAACACAACCCCATTACAATTGAGTAAATATGTATTAGGATTTTTCCCATAAGAATCTTTTGATGAAACTCTTATGTTTCAAGGGATAAAAATAAGAATAAACAAAAAATGAATGCTTACTTTTGATTCCGATTCTTTACTTACACCATTCTCGCATTGAAAAACTCATCTCTTCCAGCCGAGGATCAATAATCTGCCGATATTTATCATTGATGACCTTAAATATTGTAGGATAGATCTTTTGAAGGTGATCTCTGGCCTTCTTCACATTATTATAAAAATCCTTGCGCCCTTCCCCGAATACCATAAAGACAGGAAAGGACTCGACCCTATATGGTTCAAGCTTGTCCAGTTCCCATTGAAGCCCTACTGCACAATCATCTGGACCATGTTCGGATTTATTTCTCAAATATTTTCTCTTTTTATCTACCAATATTTCTTCAGGGTGATTTGCTTCAAAACGATCGGGATTTACTTTGGGAACACTCCCAATGCCAGCATACAGACTTTCTTTTTCCCCTG
>CAZEPC010000244.1:0-7418 GCA_964513765.1 uncultured archaeon | reverse complement strand
TTTTTTATACACTTCCAGATGTTCTTGGGGTATTACTCTTATATGATCATAGAAGGAGGAGGGTCTTAAGACTGGGTAATATCTGGATACATACATTTCATCGAAAATTGTCGGGACTTAAATGAAGTAAAAAAATCTCTAAATTGAAAATTACAGGTCGAACCAATCATCATCGGTATTATAACCGCATCTAGGACATTTTTTCGAAAACTTACCCATTGGCCATCCGCATTTTGGACATGCTGTACCCGCATCAGTCTTTTCAAATACTTCTGAACGTTTTTTGGTTTTCTTTTCGTATTCTTGTTTTAATTGTTCCACCCTGGATTGAATTTCTTCCTTAGAAAGCCAAATCATTTCCTTGATGATTTTTTCATTATCCTCGAATCTTAGCTGGGGGATCTCTTCAAAGAGGATATTTTCAACCATGTTCGTTTTGTAATCCTTCACTAATTCCTCTAACCGTTTTTCTGCCTCTTTTCTCCCTAAGCGTAGGAGATCTATACGTAAATTTTTCTTTTCTGGTTCAGTCATTTGGATAGAGTGTTCATTAATTGTGTCCTCGATCTTTTGGTCGATCTCTTGTACAATTTCGGCAATTCTTTCTTTCCTGTCAAAAGGCCAAGTGAGGATTACATTTTGAATATCTGCGATGTCACTCTCGTCAACATTTGGTAATTTCTCCAGATTCTGTCTTACCTTTTCCCGGATATAATCTGCCATATATTCTTCTTGATTTTTCTGCCGGGTTTTTATTTCTTTACTAAGGGTTTTTCGTCTTTTCTTTTTATCCATTTTCATGACTTTGTTCCGAAGTTCTTTTCTATTCTCTGGTAATAAATAAGGGACTTTATCTAAATCATTTTCAATTGCTTGGACCTTTTTCACCAATCGTTCCTGGTCTTCCACTACGAGTTGGTCAAAAAGAGATTGATAATAGTTTTTTGTTTCCTCATCTAAAGTGGGTATCTCGTCAATCATAGCCATGAGAGCTTCTGTCCTGGTTACGACTACGCCAGACTCCTCATCGACTAATACCTCGTCTTCCTCGGATTCTGATTCCTCTCCTACCGTATCCTCGACAAATACTTCTTCATCGGGGATTTCATCGGTAAGCTCGTCTTTCATTTTTATATAATCTATTGAGATATTATCAATTTCATCCTCATCGGGTAATTTTTTTTGATTTTTTTCGTAATGGTAAAGAAAGTCCCAAGCTTCTTCGGGGTCGATATTTCCCCCCATTCTACGGATTGTCTCGCAAATTTGCCTCACAATCATTGATTTTTCCTCAATTTCTTCTACATTTGCCCCGTAAATGGCTAGATTGTTCTCAAATACATCCCAAAACCGATCTGGATCCTTCATGTCGTATGTAAGTTTAATAAATATTTTGTCTCCCTCTTTATAGACGGTGATTACGTTCTTTTTCCCTAAAGGACTTCCCTTGGGGGGTGTACCTTGAACTTCAATTAGCGTTTTGTCAAGATATTGGGTTCGTATTTCCATTCCTAATTCGGAGAGGGTATGCTCACAAACCTCCAACATACTCTGCATGGTTCTTTCCTTGCTTTTTGTATATACGCGCTGTTTTATTCTGGCCATTTTGAAGTTAAACCGTTTATTATCTAAATTTTTCTTATATTGTTATTTGGTTTTTTTAAAAAAAAGAATTATGGTTTTTTTCGTGATTTGATTTTGTCATTTATTAAAAGACCACACTAAAAAGAATTTAAAAAATGCAACATTTTTTTCATAAAGGAAGCACAACGAAAAAAGGACTTTGTCAATAATGAAACGAAAACACCTATTAATTAATATCATTGCCGTAGTAGCGGTTTGCACCCTATTAATAAATGTCTCCTATATTAGTTGTTGGGAATCGGGTGAAATGCGAACTTCAAACTCTGGGGATGAGCCACCCACGATTGATGGATCCAGAGATAATTTGTGGCTCGAGGAAAATGTGAATGTATCATTCAATCCCTTTAGTAAGAGTCAAGCCACATTAAGGGTATTCCATCATCAAAATCAGTTATTTATTCTTCTTGAGATAGAATACCAAACCTTTGAGGAAGAGGAACAATTTTCTATTTATATCTCTTCATCGAATACCACAACTGCAACATTTACCGATAAAAAACAATTAATCATGTATAACGCATCGGAAAAGGGGAATGAAACCTCCGAGTTTAAAGATTTACATAAATCCGGGGATGATTATATTGAAGATAATTCGGAAAGCTCCTCTGAAGGAGTTGCTGCTTATGGTCCTGGAGTTAAACGTTATTATGAATTTAATATTTCAAGATCGGCTACGAATGCTACTGAAAATACCAATATCACTATAGGAGAAAGTTATGCATTTAAAGTTGGATATAAAAGTGGAGATGGTACAGAAGAAGTTTCCGATCCCTTAATCATTCAAGTTGGCCCGAGAGTTACTGAACAAAATGAAGAAATTGGGGAGTTTAATTTAGATTGGACGGTATTCTCAGAAATTGTTCACTGGATCGTTTTTGGATTATTGTGTGTATTTGGGATTATGATTTTTAGAAATTATTCAAAAATTGTAAGTCTAAAAAATGATGTAAAAAAATATCAGGAGGAAAGCTAAATGCCAAAAATTCCTAAAAATAAAAAGAAACGCTCAAGAAAGAATATGACGAAACAAGAAAGAATACAACTGCTGAAAATTGAACAAGCAAATAAGAAACAACAAATGTTTCAATCTACGGTCATTACATACCTTCTTGCATTGGTATTCTTCATTCTTTCCCTTCTTTTTAATGCGGAATATATATCGCTTAATTTCGGTGAATCAACCGGTGCCCAAGTAGGAGAAATTGCATTGAAATCAGTGCCAGTTATCTTATTTTTCTTCTTTATGCTCGTTGCCGTTGGAAATTACCAAGAAATGAGGGGCTACATTGTAACATGGAAAGAATTAGTCGCATTACTCGTGTTATCTTTTCTATTGGCTGGGAGCAGCGGTTGGGTATTCTTTATCTCTTTTCTGGGGATCAGTTTAATTATTACCTATCTTTATTTCCTTCAAGGGAAAGATTTAGAGTAATTAATTGGTATTCTGTGTGGTCTTCCACTTTTTTATTTACTTTTTTATTGATTTTTCTTGCTTATTCTTCTTTGATTTTAGATTGGTTTTTTGCAGATGTAAAGAACTCTTGTGCTTTCTAATAAATTGAATCGCCGCAAATATAATTATAATCGCCATTATTGCAATCAAAAATCCAAGATAAACCCAAGTTTCTCCTTCTGTATATTCTCTCCCCATGAAAGGCGGATAATTGGGATTTCCATAAGTGTCGGGGTACATTGTTGAATCTGGATTACTATAGTTGTAATCAATGGGGATTAGAACGCCAAGAAAAAGTAATCCTATAACCAAGCCCAAGATCGTAGCCAATAGCAAGGGGAACTTAAGATTTCGGAATTTTCTCTTCATCACCAAAACCTCCACTTAAGATACCTAAGTTAAGAGTAAAAAACCTATGTGAAAATACATTTATGTTTTTATTTTTAATGATTCAAATTGATTTTGGTGTCCTCTTTGCAAAAGTGAATTTATTTTAGATTTGTTTGATGAATATCCCCGCCACCAGCGGGAATTTTTCGGATAATGGCATCTAAATTGGCCAGCCGAGCCCATTTTTTTAAGGGTTTAGGAACCATTTTTATAAGTAGGTTCCGAATGATTTTAGCAAGATCTGAGGTCTTTTTTGCATTTTTGGCCGGTCGAATCACTACAAAATACTTGGTTTGTTTTTTGATTGCCGATTTTGGTGCCGAAAGAACATGGGGATAAAATTGAATCTCTTCTCCGTCCTCTTTTTTAGTTTCTATTTCGACATCTTTGCTTTCGATAAGATTTAAATTTGCATGTCTGTGTCCAGCAGGGACATTCACAGGTTCAAAATCTAAACCAATGCTTAGTTCTAATTCCGGTTTTGGGAGATAATTTTTATTTCCCGATATAATGAATGATCCTTTTGTGAGATATTCCCCGGCCTTGGGTGATTTGGATACTTGTTCTGGGTCTACATAAAATATATCCGCATTTCCCCATCCTTTTTTCCAAGCTGAAGAATAACAGGCTGCAAATTGGGCAGTTTCTTGGATAGTTCCGTCGGGTATTTCCTTTCCCTGATCATTTTTCACCAAACATACTGAGGCCCCACGAACTTCTGTGTGAAAAAAGAGATCATTGGGGTTCATATGTTTTTTCACAAGTGCCTCATTGGAGTTGGCACTTCTCCCACCAATGATAATAAAGCCATCAGAAGATTTAAACCATCGATATTTTTCATACCATTTCTTTTTAGGTTCCTTGAGCAAAACTGCTTGTTGTTCCTCTACTTTGACGCTCTTGTCTTTCAGTTTTTCTATTTTCTCTTTGGTTCGTTTTATTGCTTTTTTGGCACCTTCAATCTTTTTGCGGCATTTGGATGCCTTTTCATACAAATATTGGGCATTATCACTGGCATTTTTGGTTAAATCCATTTTGTATTGGATATCTCCTAAATTAACCCTAACTTTTCGCTCCTTTTTAAAAATTCGTTGGAAAAGTTTGCATTCGGGGATGTCTTTTTCTTTTCCCTCTCTCAAGATCTTCCCGATGTCTTTCCAATCCTTTCCTTCATTTCGTTTTTGATTCATAATGGTTTTGATTAGATTATCAAGGGGGTACAAATTTTGATAAATTAAATCGGCAATTCTTTGATATTTCTCCCTTTTTTCGGCCAGATTTACAATGCTCTTCTCCTGTTGCTTTAATATTTTCTGGTACTTTTTAACTTTGGATTTTGATTTTTTTGTTTTTCCACCATAGAGTTTTTTCGTTTCAAATCGGGAGAAAAAGTCGTCAATTACCTCATTAAATGTCTCTCTATAATCTTTCTCATATTCATCATATATTTTTAATTCAAGTGGCTCAAATCCTATCGGTCTTTTATCTTTATTTAGAATTAGATGGGGGTTATATTCATTTTCATTCAATTTGCGATTAAATTCATCAAACTCCTGGGCAATTTTATCGATATCTCCCTCTGTAATTACCTCTGGCTTATTTGTTTTGTCGATCCCAGCCCTTAAACACATTTCTTCTGCCACATATCCGCCCACAGCTACCTTTCTTGCTAGGATCCGGACAATCTCCTTTTCTTTTCCCTCGATCATTTCTGCAATATTCTCTTTATTCACATCCTTAATATTGGTCCCCCAGGAACGCGGAAAATCATATGGCTTGTTTGCCAAAATGCTTCTGTCTCTAAATTTCTTATAACTTTTGGCAAACACCGTTAAGCCTTCACCATTTACCAAGATATAATTTCCCTTTCCGAATAGCTCAACCACAAATTTCCAAGGTTCCCCATCTCTGGACTGCAATTGGAAAACCATTATTCTGTCAAAATTATACTGGTAGATTTTCTGAATCCGTCTTCCTTTCATAAATTTTCTAAGTCCCATAATAAATTGAGAAGGATAGCGTTCAGTTGGGTATTTAAATCGTGTCATATTGACCCTGGATTGCGGATCTATGATTAAGTTTTTATTACCTTGTTTAGATCTGCATTTAAAGCGAAGGATGTTGGTGTTGGGTAATTCATAAATATTCGAGATAAATCCTTCCTTAAGGATATCATTTAGTTCGGTAACTATGAAATGTAAATCAATGTTGCTTATATTTTTTTTAATATAGTTAAGATCTTCAATTTCTTTTTCTTTATTTGTCATTATTATGCGTGCTCCGGTCATTTATATGATTTCTGAGGTGTTTAATATATATAAGGAGAAAGAGAGAATGGAAAAAAGATACAGTTTTTTTAATTTTATTTCTCTATTTTGTGCCGATTGGGAAAATAAAAAATTGATTTCCCACTTTTTTTCCTTTAATCTTTCTTTTTAATTCGTTTTTTAACAATTTTAATTAAAGCAAGTGTTCCAATAAAGGAGTATACAATCCACATCCATCCGAAAGAGATCTTTTTGGCTCTATTTGATACCGGTTCTGGGGATGGCGGGGGATTTTCTATATTGATATAAGTAATCCCTTGCCCTCCATCACAAATAAATAATGTATCATCTTCCATGAACATGTTAAGTCCTTCTCCTCTGGAATTATAGACAAGTTCAACTTCGGAATAATACCCAATGGAATCTTCGGAATTATTTACAAATACATCTCCTTTCCATAGTCCGGCTTTCCCAGCAAGGAAATAAAGTGAATCGTTATACCACATCACGTCCCTCACGTCTCCTTTATCCTCTTCCGTGGGATACATTTTTCCGATTAATTGTACATTTGCTAAATCACTAATATTCACCTTAAACACTCCATCTTCTCCTCCCGCAAGGTAAGCCGTATCATCCTCAACAATTATGCTGTAGGTATCATTAGCCACATTAAAACTATTTACAAAAGCTGGGGAGAGTGGATTCGTATTGTCAAACACCAAAATCCCCTTATTACCATCTGCGACATATAGTGAATTTCCCACAATATTAGTACTTTTTACCCTGCCCTCGGTATCATAATGAAAGACTTGGGTTGGTTCGGCGGGATTTGTTATGTCCAAAACATAAAGTCCGTATATTGAATTTGAAATATACATGTAATTATCTTGAACCAGAAAATGTGAGGCATTTTTGAATGTACTATTTGAAGATATCAGTTTCAAGTTATTAGGGTTTGATATGTTGTATAATAAAAGTCCTTCTTCATCGCTTATAATATAACTTATATTATCAATTAGATGTATCGCATTTACGGAACCATTGAATTCTTTTTTATCTAGTAGGTTTCGATGCCCATACCCTCCCACACTATGGTTTAAGGAGAGCAATCCATTCTCTCCGTCTGCTACGAGCATGATGTTGTTATTGTCAACAAGGGCAATTCCCTGGGTATCTGCCGGGTTATCGAAATATACCTCATAATCATCCACCACCACAAATGTATGGCAGATTGTGGAAATAAGCATGAAAAGGAAAAATTGGGGCGACACTCCCTTTTTCATGATGTTTTTCCAGTCCCATTCTCCCTTCTTATAAGGAATTCTTAGTATTCCAAAACTGATGATGAAGGGGAATACTACTAGAAAAAGGATGAAATAGATAAACATATCCCATCCCACTAAATGAAATGCAAACACACCCAAAATAGCGGTAATTACACCGGTAATTGCTCGGCTCCAGTAATAATTCTTCTTATATTTTTCTTCCTCCTCTTCTTCTTTTAAGGCCTCAGATTTTTGTTGTTCCCCGACACGATATTTTTTCTTCTTTATTTCTCTTCTTCGCTTCCAATCGTGGTATTTCGATTTGAGCCTTCCAATTAAAGTATGCTTTTTCCTTTTCTTTTCATACTTTTTTTTAAATTTCTTTTTTTTCGATTTCTT
>CAZEPC010000243.1:0-7483 GCA_964513765.1 uncultured archaeon | reverse complement strand
ATGTGATCTCTCGGGCTTTTTTGCTTTTTTTATTCCGCTCTATTTTCTTGATATATTTCGTAAGAGCCGTTGAAATTGGAGTTTTTAATAAATCGATGCTTTCCATTTTTTGTCTGAACCCTCCGTTCGATAGAAGCAAGTATTAACCAGATAATTTTTCATATTATCACTTTAATATTCATAAATATTACCTTGAAAAAATGAACCTTCCCTTGAGAAACCAGATAATATCAAGAAGACATGGTTTTTATGAATGCTACTTTTTAAACTAATATGAATAATAAGAAAGAATTCTTTGGATGGACACTTTGGACAGATATCATGATGGGGAATAAGGGGTGGTTCTCATCTATGGATCTCGGATCCCCCGAAAAATGTGATCCCGAAGGGACATTTTGGTCTCAAGTATTTAATAAATTGGAATTTGTTATGGACGAAACTGGGATTAAAGAGAAATTGAATGGTTGTTATCATATTAGCGGTGAGATGGCACGAATAATTTCCGATGATTCCCTTTTTGAGATATATCCGAAATATAAAGAAGCCAGAGATAAATTTAATAAAAAAATCCCTTTTGAGCTTGGAGTGCATGCGAAATTTGGGGAACATGTGAATCCTCTGGGAAAGAAATACCATGAGTCCTTGAAAGAAGACCTCAAGTATTCAAAAAATTTAGAAGCAACAACCCTCGTAGTACATCCTCCCTATAATAGATCTTGGGACAGGGAAAAATATATGGATTTATTAATCGATGATGTGGTTTCCGAAGATTTGGTCACAATCATTGATGGAACTGATATAATATTGGCATGGGAAAATATGATAGGAGGGCAATTTTCAGATTTACATGAACTTCTAAAGTTCAGAGCAATTCTTAAGGATAGACTCTCCGATATGGGATATCCAGAACTTATAAAAAAACATCAATTTTGCCTTGATACAGGGCATCTTCTATTATGGAAATACGAACACCCAAAGCCCCAGATATTACAAGCAGAAATCGATGAATATCTTCCGGAGTTTGCAAAAAATCTAAAGGTGTTCCATATCCATTCCAATGGGGGAAAGAGGGATAATCATATCATGCCCTTTTCCTTAGAGTTTTTTGAACATTCCAGCAGGAAAGGAATTGATAAAGATTTATTCATGCAGAACTCTAAAGAGGTTCAAAAATGGATCGAAATATGTAATAAACATAAAGGATTAGAAGGACGGCATATCCACATGGAAACATCAACTATTCCTTTCAGCTTGAACCAAATAATTGAATATAGTAAGGAAAATCTCTATGGACTTTTTTAAATTATAGATTTCTGGCTGAATTAGATATTAAGGCAGAGCATCAATTTACATGAAATTGAGTAATAATCAACTATTGACAAAATATTTATCAATGAGCTTACTCATAAAATACACATGAGTTTTAAGGAAATTGCAATCCAAGATCTGAAGCAAAATGCACCAAAACTTATTGGAAAGGATTGGATGCTAATTTGTGGAGGAATGAAAGATAATTATAATATGATGACGGCCTCTTGGGGCGGATTAGGAGAGCTTTGGAGTAAGCCAGTTGCATTTATATTCATTCGGCCAAGCAGATATACATATGATTATATTGAAGGGAATGATTTTTTTAGTCTCAATTTTTTCACAAGAAAGGGAAAAGTTCCAAGGAAATATAAAAAATTGATGAATTGGATGGGATCTCACTCTGGTAAAGATATAAATAAAATGGATAATGAGAATCTAACCAGCTTGGAAGATGGGGGGATCCCAACCACTTACTTCGAGGAATCCAGCATAGTTATTTTGTGTAAAAAAATTTATTACCAAGATCTCGTTCCAGAACAATTTTTGGACAATTCTATTGAAGAAAATTACAATGGAAAGGATTATCATCGTATGTTTGTGGGAGAAATTCTAAAAACTTACAAAGATGATAATATTTAGGAGAAAATGCCATTTATCTGGAGGTTATCATTGAGATTTGGTATAGGGGGCATTAGAGGGACGATAAACCATTCATTCTCGCAGTTTCTTTTGCTTTTTTTCCTCTTTTTTCTCTTCTTTGACAATTAAATAAAGGCTATCCCCGAGTTATCGAGGGATATAAAAACAATTCTTTACCCATATAAGCCATATATTTATAATTAAGGAATTTTGCCTAATTAGTATGAGTAAAGAAAATATTGATATTCCTCAAATAGGATTAGGAACATGGAAAAATAAGGGAGAACAATGCACACAATCAGTTTTGAATGCATTAGATGTCGGATATAGATTTATAGATACTGCTCAAGCATATAAAAACGAAGAATATGTTGGAAAAGCAATTAAAAAAACTGATATACCCAGAAATGAACTAATCATTGCTACAAAAGTCTGGGTTACGCGGCTTTCGCCAAATTGGCTAAAAAGAAGTGTCAAAAAAAGCTTGAAAAAACTCGGTTTAGATTATGTTGATATTCTATACATACATTGGCCCGCAATATTATATTGCCCAAAGCGTACTTTAGGTGCAATGAACGAAGTGGTGAAGAAAGGGCAAGCTAAATATATTGGAGTTTCAAATTTTACTCCAAAACAAGTTAAGAAAGGCCAAGAAGTTTCCGAGCATCAAATTTTAGCCAACCAAGTGGAGGCCCATCCATTTCTTCCGCAAAGCCAAATGAGACAGTTTTTAAGCGAGAGAAATATGCATTTAATCGCTTATTCTCCTTTGGCCCGAGGAGATGTGATAAATAATGAAACAATAAGAAAAATCTCAGAAAAGCACAATGCAACGGCGGCCCAAGTAAGCTTAGCTTGGAGTATTACTAAGGGGATGCATCCCATACCAAAAGCAACTAGTAGAAAACACATTAAGGATAATTTCAAGGCCCTGGATCTCAATCTAACCCCAGAGGATATTAATAAGATTGATCAAATTGATATTAAAGAACGAAAAGTAAATCCTGCCATTTTACATCCAGATTGGGGGGAGATTTAAATCAATCAGGAAATTACATAAGTCTGAGGTTTTTCATATGTGAAAATTTTCACATATAAGAAATCTCTCACATATAAAAGAATATCTTGAATTGTTCGAGTAAAAAATAATTTATTTCGTAAGAGAAACCAGGCATTCTTGGGGTTCACAGTCCGATGTATCAACAACAAGGAAACTAACATCTAAATTAGGGTATTTTGAGTGGATTTCTTCAATTTTCACTGGATCAAATAATTTTTTATTAATGAAATATATATCGGCAGAGAGAGCGTTTGATTCATAATCCTCTTTAGTTCTGCTTTCTATCCTATTTACTGCAATCTTTTCTTCACAAGTAGTCTGAACGATGTAGAGACTTACTCCAACATCCGCTGCAATATTAATTGCTTTTTCCCTTAGATCTTTTTTCACAAAGGTTGCATCCAATATTATCCCATTATATTTAGAAAAACTTTCTTTCATTTCTGAATCCAAAGAGCCTTTTTGAGAAATTAAAGAGTTTTTCTTTTTAATATCTTTAATTAAATCATTTGCCCGATCAAAAAGTTCTTGATAAATTTTACGGCGAGATTCCATCGAACCAGCTTTTTCTTTATCGAATAAATCTTTTTCATCCATAAGTTCTTTTCTAATCATATCTGTCCTTAAAATTTTAAAATTAATTGAATCTGCAATATATTTAGCAACAGTACTTTTCCCCGTGGCGGGTAATCCAACCATCAATAACATAGAGCCTTCCTTGATGCCATCTCTAACTAAATCCTTAAGAGTTTTTTTTTTCATAGAAACCGCTTCTTTCTTTTTTGCTTTTATCGTCATTTGATAATATATTGAAAATTCTATATTTAAATCAATGGAGAGATGATTTATTCAATCAATTATTATTTTTTTCAATATAGGATTTGGCTAATTTAAAGTATTTCTTGGCTATTTTGATGATTTCTTCTTTTTTTTCATTGGATAAATTGGGATCATCTAGCTGGAAGCTTGTAACCTTCCCTCTTACATAGGCCCTGTATATTTTATAAAACATCAATAGGTCTTTTTCGGAATTTTTGGGAGGGGCTCCAAAATAGGCCCTTTTTATGAGATCTGCATATTCACCTTTATCCATATACTCTAGATCCATTAATAAGAAACCTATATCTGCTAAGATATCTCCGTAACGGAATCTATCATTAAATTCAATACAATCTATCAATGAAATTGGATCGGTTAGTACAATATGCTCTGTATGTAAATCTCCATGGCAATCCTTGATTTTTTTCTGCTTAATTCGCTCTTTAAATAGAGACTTTTTTTGGTTAAAGAAATCATTTGTCCATTTTTTTATCAACCTAAATGTTTTATCTTGTATTGAAAGCCCTATATATTTCTCAGTCTGTTCGAAATTCTCATCTGTATTGTTTTTTACAGATTGAATTTCACCAAATCTAAGAATTTCATCATTAGTTTGGGCCTTTTTATGATAGAAAGATATCTTTTTCCCAATCTTATCCAATGTTTCTTTAGAGAGACCATGTTGATTTATTTGATACTTTAGAAACTTTTCTTCAGGTATTTTATTCATTTTAACAGCATAATCAACAATTTCCATCTCCGCTAGTCTGGATTTCTTAATTTGACCCAAATTTTCAGGGAAAATTTTATGAACTCCGTCTTTTTTGATGATAGGGGACACACCTAAATAGATTCCCTCGGAAAACCTCCGATTCAATTCAATTTCTTTTCTACAGTAATTTTTCCTCTTTTCCAGACTGGAAAAATCTAAAAAACCAAAATTAACGGCCTTTTTCACCTTATATACCGTTTTTTCTCCAATAAATACCATTGAAATGTGAGTTTGCACAAATTCAACTTTTTTAATTATCTCTGGAAAGTTCTCGGGATTTCTTAAGTCTTCTATTAAATCATTCATTAATTCGCTTAAGATTTTAAAAATTATAAAGCTAAGCCTTTTTAGAAACAATTTGATTATAAACTTGAAAACACAATCCCCTAAGTTGATGATTTAAAAAAGAGATGAGAAAGATGTTTAAACCAGAAAATCTCCATTGGAGTGATATTGAATCAGATTTATTTGAAGGAATCGAATATATTGAGCATATTAAATCAAAACGAGACAAAATTCGGAATAAGAGTAATTATAAAGCCTATAGACCAGATCCAAAAATAATTCCACAAATTCAAGAAATCTTAGAAAATTCCGATAAAGAATTAAAAATCCTAACTCTAGGTGCATCATGGTGTAAAACTTGCTCAATGGTAAAACCATTATTAATTAAGATTGTAGAGGAAATCGAAACACCCAAACTATCTGTTCATCTCTTAGGAGGAGTTAAAACAACAATGGGAAGCTCACATGAGGATTACCAATGGGCGAAAAAATCACCCCCAGAATTTCATAGCAAAAAGTTTTCCATAGAAGAAATTCCTACAATATTCTTTTTTGATGGACAAGGAAATTGCATTACACGAGTTGTTAAATATCCCGAACATGAAATAAACTATGAAAAAAAAATACTCAAAATATTAGAAAAAATATAAAGTGCTTTTTAATCTAATTGTAATGCATTAGGGATTAAATTCTTAAATTCTTCTATTTTATGAAAATTGATGAAAACTGATATTTTCAATTCCAAATCTTTATCTAATATTATGAAAATTCACCCGTCCAAAAGGAAGAGGGTTTCTTCTTATAATCGAAGAGGGACTAATATTGATTTTTATATTATTAAACCTGGTGAAAAAAAGATAATTTTTGATGTGGATGGTCCTGGTTGTATAACCCATATTTGGACTACACAACTCACCTATTTCGCACCATTTTATCCCCGACATGTGATTATCCGAATTTGGTGGGATGATGAAGAAAAACCAAGTGTGGAGTGTCCGCTGGGAGATTTTTTTGGTCTTGGACACGGGGAAATAATTCCTTTTAATTCAATGCCACTCCAAATGTCCCCCGAAAAGGGAAAAGGGATGAATTGTTGGTGGCCTATGCCTTTTAAAAAACATGCTAAGATTGAAATTGAAAATGACAACCATAAAGGAAAAGTCATAAATCCCGAAAAAATCCCCAAAATTATGGATGGTTTGTATTTTTACTATTATGTTGATTATGAAATATATGATAAATGGGAAGTGAATGATAATCTACCTACTGGCTATTTTCATTGCCAATTTCGGAGAGTTGATTATCGGAAAGATGTAAAAAGGGGTTTTCAAACAAAAAAGAAATTTAACTTTTTCTCATGGCAAGCAAATGGAGGATGTAATACGAGGGAAAACGGGGGTTATGATCGAAATCATATTCTTCTAGAGGGTGAGGGAAAGGGGCAATACGTGGGGTGCCATATAGATATTGATAATAAGTTCAGGATACATTCTTTTGTACCAGGATTTAATTGGCCAGGAGAAGGTGATGATATGATTTTCATCGATAAAGATTGTGAGGAGGGAGAACCGACTTTGTATGGCACTGGGACGGAAGATTATGTAAATACGGCCTACTGCCCAACCCAGAAATACGATGGATTGTATCATGGTGTAATAAAAGGCGATTGGAGGCCTTGGGGGAAATTAAGTTATTATCGTTATCATATTTTAGATCCCATTCCTTTTAAAGAAAAGATTAAGGTTACAATAGAACACGGCCATAACAATCTCAGAGGTGATATTTGGGAAACTACAGCGTATTGGTATCAGTTGGAACCGCATAAGAAGTTTCCAGATTTCCCCTCCTATGAGAAAAGAATGCCTCGAAGGAATTTTTTGAAAAAGATTTATACAATCACTCGAAAGTTACTAAAATGGTTTAGTTTTGGAGCATTTCTCTATTTGTTAATTGAGTTTATTTTTCCTTTGATTTAGTATTTTTCTATGAGATATAACAATAAAGATGATTAAGGAATGAAGAAAAAGAGAGATCATAAAGTAAAAAATTACCGAAAACATATGGGTAAAATTTTAGTGTCAGATGATTTTGTTCTTTTTCGTCCCAAAGTTGGATATCGTGTTAATTCAAATAGTGTTTTGGTCAAGAATTCTGAGAACGCTGGCTTTATTTTTGAATGTGCCCCTAATTCTGCACTATCAATTGATCTTATAAAAAGATACATGAAAGAGCAAGAAATTGATTTCAATTACATAAAGTTTATCATAATATCCCATGCACACCAGGATCATTATGCGAATTTAAAAAAATACCAGATATCTTTCCCAAAAGCAAAAACAATTACCCATGCAAATGATCTTTCTTCTTTACGATATCCATTTTTACTTCCGAAAACTTGGAAAAGTGGCCTTAGATATAAGGGATTTAATAAGAATTCGATCCGCATATACTCTTCCATTTATATCTTGTTGAATCATTTCTATTTCAATAGTCTACAAAGAGCAAATCATATTGATTTTAGTTTTAAAGAAGATCTTAATTTATCAAAATTTTGGGAAGCTTTCTCTAATTTAAATGATCAAGTGAAGGAAAAAGAT
>CAZEPC010000242.1:0-7490 GCA_964513765.1 uncultured archaeon | reverse complement strand
ATTTTATGCACGCTGGGAGGATAAATCACATTGGTGTAGATAGGTGTCCCATACCCCTCCAACTGCCAATTACTCGGTACTTTCATGGTGTCCCACCCATCATCATTAAAATCTACTTTATAGAAATCTTTTAGTCGTTCCGATGGTTTCTTAACCCAATGAAACCTCCACTCCCCATTGAGATCTATAAAATTTTTTGATTTGTTCTTCTCATTTTTTTGGGCAAGTTCTTCACTTTCAAACGGAAATTGGGTACAATGTGCCGGTTCCTTATGTTCTGCAATGAATCTGGGATTTTCCCACTCTGGTTTACTCATTATTTGATTCTCTCCTAATTGGGCTCAAACTACACGCCCCTAAATATGATTAATTTTTTTATATATTGGTAAATGATATTTAATTGAAAACTATTGTGCTTGTTTTGCAAAAAATTTGAATAAAATAAGAATTTTTATTGGAAAAGCACGAATGGTAAATTAGTGATTTTTTCGATGAAATTTGACAAAAAACGTAATTATTCCGTCATTTCCCTTCTTTTACTATCTATTTGTGCAATTGTAGGGACGATTAATATTAGAAACGCCTATTGTGCTTCAGATGCGTTTGAAAATCCCGGGGAGGCAAATAACAACACATTCACAGATGCAAGTCTAATTGAAGAGGGATGGCAAAGGGAACTAGTATTGGAATTGGGGGATATTGATTGGTTTAAAGTTAAAATCGATCAAGATGCCGAAGTTACTGCAAGTGTCTATTATAGCGGTGCAGATGGGAACCTAACCTTAGAAATGTACCAAACTCAAGATGAAATGGTATCGAATTCTTCAGAAGCGAATGCGAATTTTCAGTTAGTAAATGCGACTTTTATGGACCAAGAGAATGAACAAGAAAAATATGCCTATATTAAGGTTTCTGGGGATGCGGGCGATATTCCATACCAACTCAACCTAAATTATTTAACAATAAATGATGATAGTGGATTTTATATTAGTGATAATTATCTGGAAAACGGTTATACTCCAAATACCCTGATGTTAGTATTAAATTATATTTTTATGGGTGCCGTTATTCTTTTATGGATTCAGTTCGGCTTTTCATTTATTCTGAAGGGGCGAAAAGATGTGGCCTCTAGCGAAGCTCAATCGCGATATTATAAGGGGTTGGGTGCTTTCGTCATCTCTGTGGCGGTTTCGGAATCTACATACTTGTTAGATCTGTTCGCCAGAGATATCACGGGACAACGGATCTTTACCAAATATAATACGCCTGAAACTTTTTATTCCTTCATCGAGGTGGATTATTATGTTTTAAGCTTTATTTTGGTATTAGTCGGGCTCACGTTCTTAATGTATCCGATGGAAGAATATTTGTACGCGAAGAAAAGAAAGACTTTCACAATTGCAATTGCCCTCTGTATCCCGGCGCCCATTATTTTCCGTATTGTAGAGATTAACCACCGAAGTTTAGGAATGGATTTATCCAATAATTCTACGATGGATTATCAGCTCATGGCTGCGGCGTGGATACTTGTCATAATTATTGCGGGGATGGGATTGCTTTATTTATTGAAGCTGTACATGGACCTTGGAAGAAAAGCACCCAGGGGGAGTAAGTTAAGAAAGAAATCAAGGCAAATTATACTTGGCTTATTATTGTGGCTTGCTGCAATCTTCTCTACCAGTGGATTGTTAAAAAGTATAAGTAGTGTAACCTCTGATTGGGGACCTTATTCTACAATCAATGTGGGTTTCACCGGCTGGTTTGTGAGGAATCAACTCTATTATGTGATGCCGTTTATCATTCCGATCTTGCTTTTCAGCGCTTTACGGCTATTGATCGTTGGATTTACCCGGGAATACGCATAATGCCCATTCAAGGTTTAAGGTCTGGGCAATTTCTATTTTTTTCTTCAAATATCCTCCTCAATAATAATTGTTCATTATTGATCTAGTTAAAAATCTTTTTAGATGCAAAGTGAATATATTAATTAAAGAAAATCGTGGTAATTATGGGAAAAAATCAGACAAAATCATTCTTTTTATGCAATTCATGTAAAAATTTATATTTATTAGATCCATCTAACGCCAATTTTTGTCCCCATTGTGGGCAAGATGCCCTCTCGATAATTGAGGGGAGGTTTATTCTTCGGTGTAAATCATGCGGCTTAACCCAAAATAAACGGGCATTTTTAAAACTTCACGGCGATCAAGCATTAAGATGTCAATCCTCCACATGTAATGGTCCTATTAAAACAATTATGATCAAAAAACGGGGAAAAAAGGAGGATAAAAAATCCCAAGGAAAGGAACCACCAAAAGTACCAGTAAGGAGAAAAAGCATCGTTCCGAAAGTAGAGAGGAAACGATTTAGAACCTCCAAAATGTCTGGACAAGAACTTTCGGATTCTTTTCAGAGGATTAGGGAGGGTGGAAATATCAAAAAAGATGTGCCGCCCCCACCCGAAGAAAAGCAACACGAGCGGAGAGAAGTATCGGAAGATTTCGGTGAGCCCCAAGAAAAAACACATGCGGGCATAAAGGAAGGAGATTATCTTAAATTTAATGATCAATATTATAAAATAGTTAAAAAATTGGGAACAGGAGGAATGGGGGCGGTTTGGTATGGAATACCCCAATACGATGACAAACCGGTTGCTATCAAAGAGTTTTATTATACTCGATACCATGATCCCGAAACGGGGGCAAATCATTGTGAAAAGTATTGGGAGAGAGAATCTCGCATTTCTAAAGTGCAGACTGAGTCCTTAGAGAGTTCCATGGGTTATATTGGGAAATTTAAAATGGATGATTTTAAGATCCCCGAATATTACATCTTTTTGGAGTTTATTGAAGGGGAACCTTTAGACGAATGGTATACTAACCAATATAAGGAATTGGCCGATTTGACGATCAAAGAATTGCGATTTTTGGTGCGATATATCCTTCAACCTATTGCCAGACATATGTATTATGTTCATCAAAAAGGTATTGTCCATAGGGATTTAACCGTCCAAAATGTGCTCATCCAAAAGCTGGAGGATGGAAAAGTAAGACCTATTATTATTGATTGGGGGGTGGCAAAAGAACGGCCCAAGGAGGCGTTATATGTTGCCCGAAAACCCTATTACGTTTCCAGTACTCCAGAAGCAACGGGGATTCGGAACCGCGGCACTCCGCCGGAGGTTATGGCCGGATTTCAACCATTAGCCGTGACCGATGTTTATATGCTGGGTCACATTATGTTCTATTTGTTTAGCGGTGGGAATTACGCGGGAACGGCGGCCACTCATGAGGACTATGTATTACATCCTGCAGATTACAATCCCAACCTTCCCCCCGATTTTAATAAGATTGTAGAGTATATGACCCAATATGAGCCGGCAGATCGAATGCCTAACATGATCAAGGTTCATGAAGCATTGCAGTGGTTGTACGACACCACGGCCAGTTTGGAAAATCCCGAAATCAAGAAACCCGAGTATTATCTTTATTGCGATTGGAATCAAGCATACATTAAAATACCGGAGGGGAATATCTTTAAGCTAGGAAGGGATGAAATTATCTCCCACGGAAAGAACCACGAAATGGATGGTCACCTGTATAGGGCCTTTGTGCCTGCGGAAGATAACAAATACCAGATGGCCCTTTATATTGAAGATGATATCTTATACGTTCGGGATCTTCATTCCAAGAAGGGGACATTTATCTCAAATCTTACCTCCACAAACCAACAAGTTTATGATAATATTTCCATTAAAGGGTTAGATAACGTGGTTGTCATACTTTCTGAGGCCAATCTTGGGATTACCACATTGGAGGTATTATATGAGGCTCCCGATGGAAAGGAATACCGAATACCGTTCAAAATTGTGAAAAAAGAAGAAGATCAAATGTAAAGTTTGTGTAAGTTTATAATAAGGGTGAGAGAATTATGGATAATCCATTAAGAGATTATATTTATGACTTAGGCAAGAAAGAAGAGCCAGAATATGTGTGGGAGTGGTTTTACCGATATTTGGCCTCCGGTGATGAACTGTTTTACGATAATGAACCAAAAGAACTTCTGCAAAATTATCATGCATTAATAACTATGGGCAGAGAATTACTGAAATCAAAATACGGTTCAGGGGAATATTCGACATTCATCCGAGATGGAAACACCCCGGATTGGACGTATTATTTTGTGGGCGATACCCACGGTGCATACCAAGATGTGTATCTTATGGTAAATTATTTTATTCAGGTTTTACAGGTGAATTCTCATGTAAAAATCGTATGGATCGGCGATTTTGTGGATAGAAACCCCCATGACCTTCAGAATCTCGCTTTAATTATGTCCTTTTGGATGATGTTCCGGGATAATGTGTTCCTGTTGCGTGGGAATCACGAGGCGGGAGACGTTTGTTCTCGCTATGGATTCTCTAACAATTTATATGAGTCTGCCGGATCCTCGAAAAAGGATTTCAATCCGGTTTGGGAGGACGTCACTGACTTTTTCAGCAAACTTCCACTGGGGTTTTACTGTCGGGTAGGGGATAAAAATGTGTTCGCATGCCATGGCGGCATACCATTTGATGTAGATGACTATAAACCCCTCAAACTCTCCGAAATTGAGGGTACTTTGAACTGTTTTCAAAAGGAAACCTTTGATATGGATCCTATCTCCCAAGCAATGTTATGGTCGGACCCCGACCCTTATATGCTCGATGAAGAGGGTGACGTAGCTCCAACACCACGGACGGGTCGGCCGAGATTTAGTGAGCATGCTTTTCATCAATTCATGAAAATTAATAATCTTGATGTTTTAATTCGGGGCCATCAAAAATGGAAAACGGGCTACAAACTCTTGTTCGATAATAATTTAGTTTCCCTATTCTCTACCTCCACTTATGACTCCCGTAAGATTGGTGAAGCAAAATTCTTTCGTTTGCGTCCCGATATGAGGATTGAAAATTTTGGCGATGAGCAGCTTAATTTGGGAGAGGGAATTTTAAATATTGATCAAAAATTTTTAGATACCCAGTTTAATAAGTATTATGCTCCCGAATAATAAGCCCCTTATCCTAACCAAGGAATATTGAGATAGTCCCAATCTCTTTGAGAAACTATTCAATTCCCGTTTCGCAGCCCTTTTTTCACGAGGCTTCAACCACAAGTTCATGTGAATTACCCTTAGATTTATACTGGCTAGCCCTACCCCAATCGGGAATTGACGGGTTCGGTACGTTACCATGGATGCTTTCGAGTTGCAACCTTTTGAGTTGCAGTCGCCATGATTGCCACGCGCCCCTTGGAAGGGCGGCTTATCTTGATAAGATTTCGTAATACAGCTTACCTCTGTCGCACAGAAAAGGAAAAAGAAAGAGAAAAAAATTTTTTAAAATCCATTGGCGTAAAACCAAATTACGGCGCCTAAAATAACTAAGACAAACCCAATTATCTGCCAAATCAATTTTTTCCTGCAATGGAATGTTTTTCCCGAATCTAATAACTTGATGGTGTGAACTTGAAGATAAGGTCGCGGACCTCTTCTATACCACCCCATCACCTCTACGTTTCTTCCTACCATATCGCGCGTCTTAAAAATGCCAAACAGCGTGTTGATAAAACCTATTCCATAATCGTAATCGATGTAAAGCATTCCATGTTTGTCCCGAATGAATACATCTTCTGACCAGAAGAGCCCTGGCGCTCCCCTTCCTAGGACATTTCCCCTCACTACCGCGGGTACTGGCTTCACCGGACTCACGTTTATGGTGGTGACTAAATCCAAGATATTGTGCCTTTTGAAGTTGCTATCATATTTCACCAGATTTTGGAGAAGTTGTAATAAACCTGCCATTACAAAACTAAAGGCTAAAAATGCTAAAGCATTGTTAAATGGAATAAGAGGTATACCTGTGAAATCAAAACCAGTTCCCCATAACACAAGCCCGGCAATAAGCCATCCGAAAAAGATGAGCTTCGGCATATATTGGACTATAACCTCGTATATAAATTCGTCCCACCCGGATTTTCCCATCTGTTTTTCAAACTCTTTCCTGGCGGGGGTCAAATCGATTTCTGGTTGAATACCTAAGTCCTTTTCACTCACCTCATTAAGCCTTTTAATTCTTTTTGCTGGCAATGGGTGAGTTGAAAACACGTTAAAATATTTGGCCCATGGCGTATAAAGATCCCAAGCCGCCGATTTAGCAATAATATTGTTGTTAATGGTCCTATTTCGGTTTTTACTACCGCCCGCCGAATAGATCAAGTTTTTTGCCGAACTTTTGTCTGATATTCCCAATCCCTTAATGAATTGAACTCTATTTTTAGAGTTAGATCCTCTTCTCCTGTATGTGTAATTGCTTGAACCTCCCCCTCCGCTCCGAGCCGATTCTGGTTTTTGTAGAATTCCATATGCTATCTTCACTAAACCAGTGGATAATGCATTAGCATTCTGGTTTTCCCGGGCTGAAAAATCATCTGCCCAATATTCTCTAATTCGGGAAAGAAGCAGCATCACCAATGTCCCTACGATGTACATGATCCAGCTCAGAGCTGCTAAACCCAAACGAATCGCTTCTCCTCCACCCTCATTATTGCTTGATGATCTCCTCCTGCTTGATCTGGAATATATCAAAACTCTAAAAAGAGTATAGAACAAAATCGGGATGGCGGATGCCAGGGTCATCACGATGAAATCATTATGTATTACATGTCCGAGTTCGTGCCCAACCACCGCCTTTTGTTCTTCCGAATCCAATAAATCTAAAATTCCATCGGTAATTACAATCCTGGCGGAATTTTTCGTCCAGCCAAAGGTAAAAGCGTTCGGGCTTTTATCATGAATTACCCCGAACTTTGTAGGATCTATTCCGTACTTAGTAATAACTTGGTCGATAATCTGAGCGATGTTGGGATGATAATGGGCCACGTCTTGTGGGCTTATCCAGTGGATATTGTATATCCATCCGATTATTAACGGGCTGATTAGGTATTGGAAGAATATTATCGCCAGAGAGATCCCCGCAATCACAAGCTCCGACAACCCCCAATAATAATATGATACCACCCAGAACACGGCGAAGAGTAGAGAAAAGAGCGTTCCTAAGATTAGAAAGCTGCGTAATCTGTATTGAAATTTCATATTCTCACCATTTTTTGTATTTGAGAGTTTTTAAAAAGTATTTTATTTCTTTATGTAAAATTGGATCGCTTAATTTCATTATTCGAATATCAATGTGTCCTTTTAATCTTTATCAAATTTGTCCATAGTGGGCCTCTTTATTGGTCTATCGGCATGAAATGGTTGGTGTTGGAATGATCAAAAGGCAAAAACAGGAATGAAAAAATGATCAGAAATTTGTGTATCAGCTATATTTTCTTTAATGTAAGGAGCTTGACTCCGTGTCCGTTTACTTTATCCTTGTATGTATCTTTAAAGATTCCAACATTTTTTTGCCTCCACAAGTCCCGAATCTCGAATTGATTTGGGATTTTTTCTTT
>CAZEPC010000241.1:0-7535 GCA_964513765.1 uncultured archaeon | reverse complement strand
TTTAGCTTGTTATTTTTTCTCTTGATTATTTTTTATTGCTAATTCTCTTTTTTACTTCCTGTAGAATTTCTTTTATTTCATTAAAGATGAAAAAAAGAAACAATAGAGTTCTTTTCCTTTGGGAAAAACTTTAGATGAAAAGGCTTGCGTTCGATTGATCAGTTTTTCCCAGGAAAGTGGCCACCCCTCCCACATTCACACCATCGATTAGTTCCTCCTTTTTAATACCCATCAAATCCATGGTCATTTGGCATGCAATGAGATTTACTCCGTTATCTATTGCGGATTGTATCAGTTCTTCAAGGGAAGAAACGTTATGTTTTTCCATGATCTTTTTTATCATGGAAGTTCCCATGCCGAACATGTTCATTCTCGAAAGTTTGAGCTTTTTGGACCCTCTGGGCATCATTTTACCGAATAATTTCTCGATAAGTGTCTTTTTCACTTTTACTTTTCGGTTTTTGCGCAAGACGTTGAGTCCCCAGAAGGTAAAGAATAAGTTTACCTTTTTACCCATGGAAGCCGCTCCATTAGCAATGATAAAAGCGGCTAGGGCTTTATCGAGGTCTCCGCTGAATACCACCATCGTTTTTCCATCGGGATATCCCTGCGCTCTTTTTGCGGGTGCTTCCGACTTTTTTGCGCCTTTCTTAAGGAAGGCGGTTAACTTTGTTCCGTCCTTGGAAAAGTTAACTAATTTATTGCCGGTTTGTTCCGCCCAAGATTGAATATCGGATTCAAATCCAGGATCGGTGGCAGATATCTTTAATATCTCTCCTGAATTAAGCCCTTTGATGTTTTCTGCCACCTTCATAATAGGTCCAGGACATGCTAAACCGCACGCATCAATCACCAAATCCGATTGGTGGTCGGGCTCCTCTTGTTCATTGGATGTTCCTAAAATCCAATCATTTACCCTTATGCTCAAATCATCAAAAAGCCCTACATTCGATTGTTCCTCTTGGGTGATTTTATAGGCTTTATATCCCCCGCTTAAATTTTTCACATCATAACCGTTTAACATGAGAATGCGGGCAGCATAATATCCCCTTTGTCCTGCTTGACAATATACTACAACTGTGTTGTCTTTAGGGATCTCGTCCAACCTGTCCCGCAACTCGTCCAAGGGGATATTTACTGATCCTTCAATCTCACCGATCTTTGCTTCCAATTCGGTGCGAATATCCAATATGAAGGTTTTCTCTGGATTCAGTTCATCGACCTCATCCCAATAGATTACCTCCATATCCCCTTTCAGAATGTTCGATGCCACAAATCCCGCGATATTTACCGGATCCTTGGCGGAGGAATATGGTGGCGCATAGGCCAATTCTAATTCTTCCAAATCGTGGGTGGTCATACCCGCCCTTATTGCCGTGGCAAATACATCAATTCTTTTATCCACTCCTTCATATCCCACAATTTGAGCACCTAAAATCTTCCCATTTTCAGGAGAGAAAATAGTTTTAATGGCCATTGGGATTGCGCCCGGATAATATCCGGCATGTGAAGAGTTCTGCGTATATGATTTTTTATATGGAATATCATACTTCTTTAGCGTTTTCTCATTATTTCCGGTGGTTGCGATGGTGAGCTCAAAGATTTTGGCAATTGAAGTACCTTGCGTCCCGTTGTATTCATCTTCTCTGCCTACAATCTGATTTGCTACAATTCTTCCCTGTTTATTAGCGGGACCAGCAAGCGGGATATGGGCGCTCTTTCCATTGATATAATCTTTGACTAACACAGCATCCCCAATCGCAAAAATATCCTCATTTGAGGTTTTCATGTGGGAATCAACAACGATGCCTCCCCTTTTTCCCAATTCCAATCCCGCATCTTCGGCAAGCTTTGATTCTGGTTTAACGCCTACGCTCATCATAACCATATTGGTTTCAATTTCTTCTCCGTCTTGTAAAATAACCGTGAGTGTTTCGTCTTCGTTCTTTTTGAATTCAGTAACCCCGTTGCCCAAATATAGCTCCACATCTTGGGACTTGAGGTGCTGATGCACATAGGCGGCCATTTCAAAATCTAAGGGCCCCATAACTTGATCTAAGAGCTCTACAACGGTGACCTTTATGCCTTGGTGGGCTAGATTTTCGGCCATTTCAAGCCCAATATACCCTCCCCCAACCACAACTGCATGTTTTGGGTGTTTATTCTCTATATAAGTCTTAATCTTGTCCGTATCGGGAACGGTTCGCAAGGTAAAAATCGTGGAATTATTGATGCCAGGGATAGGCGGCCTTAGGGGTTTAGCTCCAGGAGAGAGAACTAATTTATCGTAGTTTATCTCGTATTCGTTGTTGTTTATATGGTCTCTCACCTTAACCTTCTTTTCCTTGGGGTCAATTTCCAACGCCTCGCTTTCAATTCTCACATCTAAATTAAAATTTTTATTTAATTTTTCTGGGGTTTCAACCAAAAGTTTTTCCCGATCTTTAATATAATCTCCGATATAATAGGGGAGTCCGCAATTGGCA
The DNA here is from genome assembly GCA_964513765.1 of uncultured archaeon. Classification (GTDB taxonomy): domain Archaea; phylum Asgardarchaeota; class Lokiarchaeia; order Sigyniarchaeales; family Promethearchaeaceae; genus CAZEPC01. The sequence goes on along the minus strand of CAZEPC010000241.1, from coordinate 5,049 downwards.
TAAGATACATATTCTCCTCGTTCTAATACAATGATCTCAGCTTCCTCGTCTAATCTCCGTAACCGAACGGCGCACGAAGCACCTCCGGCAACTCCTCCCACAATCACATATGTGTTCTTAACCATAATAATCAAATGACGAAAAAAATTGGTTGCTTTTTTAATTAAAGGCTTTGAATTATAAACAAAACACACAAAAAACCTTCCCGTTGAAGTTTATGGGAAAATAAGGGAGAATATTTTTGAGAGGGGAGGTTTCAATTACATCCTCATAAAAAATGCACAATAGATTTTTTTCCCTCAATCCAATAAATGGCTTGTTAGAATTAGCAAACTGCCATGTGATAATTATTGGACTTCAGAATAATTATATTTCCGTTGTTTCTTTTTTGATGTAGATATGCAGAAAAACAAATTACATTTCTTGGTCATTAACGGAAGTCCGAAACGTAGGAACACATATACTGTTCTTTCATGGGTGGCAGAAGGAGCGGAGGAAGCTGGGGGCACTACCGAATATATTGATATTGCGGACCTCAATATTGGATACTGTCAAGGGTGTCATACATGTCTTCGTACGGGAGAATGCCCTGTAAAGGATGATATGGCTGCTTTACTGCAGAAAATAGAGGTCTCAGACGGGATCATTGTTGGGTCGCCTGTATACGATGGATATCCCAGTGCTCAAATGAAAACCGTCATTGATAGAACGGCGTTATTGAAACTCTATACGGGTATTCTGGAGGATAAATACACGATCGGAGTTGCCACCAGCGGGATCGCACCCACAAAGAAAACTGCCAAAAAAGTGGCAATGACCTTTGGGAGGCCTTTAGGGTGGATTGGGGTGAAAACTGCAACGATTAGCGGGGGCTATCAAAAGATAAGCAAAGAATCATTCCACAAAAAATACAAAAAGGCAAGGGAGCTGGGAAAAGAACTGGTGACAGAAACAAAGAAAGGGTCGAAAAAGTGGTCTTTGAAGTTCGCTTGGATAAACTTTTTGCGCAAACATATGCTCAAAAAATTGGTGGTGAACAATAAAGACCAATTTGGTGGGGTAGTGAAGGTTTTCAAGGAGAAGAGCTGGCTTTAATTATTACCATCTCCTTTTGACTCCATTATCTCATACATATATTGTATGGCGAGTACTTTCAACGATACAAATAAAGAAATCTCTCCATGTAGTAAAGGCTAATTTGATTATAATATCCCGAATAGTAAACGTCAAAGCCGTGCGCTGCTAGTTTTAAATACACGACCGCACATTGTGAATTGTTCTTCTCCTCATATACTTGCTGAAATTCTTCCGCTAAGTTAGGATTGACAAGCCCATCATTGGTGCCTTGAAGGATTAAACAAGGCGGGGAGGTTCCGGTGATCATATCTTTTGGATCAATGAAATCTTCCGAAGAGTTTACTCCTTCTATGCGACAAATGTCGTTGGCAGGATATATTGGGATATAGCCCTTGATCTTTAATTCATCGGAAAATAGGGCTTGGTATTCCGCATTAACCATGGCCAAGGTGGCCGCACAACAAAGATTTCCTCCGGCCGAACCTCCCGAGATAAAAACCGAGCTGAGGTTTGCACCGTATTTTTGCCAGTTATTTTCAAGATGCTCGGTAAATATACCTATATGCCGAATCATATCATTCAATGAAAAATTCCCGATTCTTGTTTCATCTTGCGGCATATTTTGAAAGATATCGGCGATATTCTCGTTTAAAGAAGCATTATACAGGCCATATTGAATGTCGAAAACCACATATCCCTGGGATGCCAAGTATTTACTGGTTTGAAGCATGTTTCCAATGCCTTTATCGCCCAACATCCATGCGCCCCCGTGAATTCTGATTATGGTGCTATTCTTTCCCGGCATTCGCTCCCAACCGTTGCCCGGCATATAAACATCGTAAAACAGCGTAATGTTGTTGTCTACACCGATGGTATCATTATAAAAAGGGATGTCTTGCTTAATTCTACAATTTTCCGTGAATGTGGGGAGGAAATATTCACTTAACATGATGGGCTTATCCATAAAATAACTACTATCTCTCTCAAAGCCTTCCCTTTGGACGAAATTCTCCCATTGATCTCCAAACTTGCCTTGAAACTCGGATCGGGCGTTATCCAATGTAAATGGGCCTTGGAAAATGGAATTAAAAAATAACAACGACATAATCAAAGATCCCACCGCCACCAACACAAACCCGTGCCTGGCAATTATACTGTAGTCACGCCGTTTTCGATATCTGTGGTTTAATTTCAGGGCTAGGATCCCGTTTGTGAATACCGCCATTCCAAAAAATAGGGCAAAGGGAGCAATTACAATTCCCATGATGCCTTGGGAGAGTTCCAAGACCATCGTCATGCTAATTGGATGGGGTGCAACGCTGTACATGATATATGTGAAGAGAATAAACACTATGAATGATATGATGCAAAGTGCCTTAATGAGAATATTGATGGCTTTTCGCAAGGATTTTTTCTTTAGGTACTTTTTAAGCCGGGTGGGTTCCAGTTGGGGTGAGGTAATTTTTTCTGCATTTTTCTCTCCCAACACCTCCTTCACTAAGGATTGTGGTAAGAAATGAACTCTTTTAAACACACTACGCCGAATAATATAGAGTTCGAATAAGAAAGGAACGAAATAACCCAAAATTCGCAAGAATAAACCAAATTGCCCGGTAAATTCTGCTTGTACGTAAAACGCAAAAGATTGCTGTAAATTTCCGTAGCCCAAAAAGAGGGCCGAAAAGAATGTGATGATATCGTAAATGATGGAAATTTCTAAATACTCCTCGTAGTTAATATTTTCGTAGATTTTATAGACATACACCACGTGGTTAATGAGTGAGTTTAAGAGAAAAGTGAGAAATATAGATATCCCGAATAAATTTGAGATTTCGGTGGGGTTCCATCCTGAAAATCCTAAAATTCCGAAAATTATACAAATAAGATTCGTGAGGGCCAAAAAGGAACCTATTAACTTATCTTTGGTTGGCAATTGGAGAATATTACTTAATTTTTTCTGAGGTTGATTCTCCACCCTTTCTTCAATCATAATGTATCTTATTTGTGAACCCATAAAAAAGTAGTGTTGATTCAATAGATATGAGGTAATAATTTGTATTTTACTTCTTTTTGGTAATCTTTATAATCTTGCATGCCTTTCAAGAGCATTTGCTCCTCAAATCTTATTCTAAAGATAAGGCTGTATGCGCCAACTATGGCTGGTAAAAGTCCGTACAAAGATCCCAATGCAATAGGCATTCCGAGAACCATGATTATGGAACCGGTGTATAAAGGATGCCGAACATGCCCATAAAGGCCCGTTTTGATCAATTCCTGTCCGCTTCTCACATCAAGAACTTTGGAGGCATAAGCGTTTTGGAGCATAGCTAATTCCATCATCATGGTTCCTAAATTGAGAAAAAAGAACCCCACCAATTTCCATACCAAGGGTATAGTTGACCAATTATACCTATAATCGATAGCTGGGACTATCAACGCACCTATAAACCCTAAAAATAACATAGGAAATATGAACCAATCTGATTGTGCAGGCTTCTTTGTTTTCTTTGTTATTCCTTCCTTTTTCATCTTCATTCGATTTCTGAGAACGCTTGGATTATATTTATTGATAAAATAATTCCCTACACCTAGGTTTATGGCTATAATAATTATTAATGTCCAGCCTTCCAGCCATGTCCAATCTTGAGCAACAGGAAAAAGAATCACCGAAAAGATACCAACTACGTACAGAGGAATAAGAATTATGGTCCAGAGTGGGAATGGTTTGTTCATTTTCCTCTTTTCCTCCTCTAATCTCCCTTTAAATCTCTTAGATGATTGTCCTCCACCCATTTCGTCGGATTTTTCGTTTTTCCCATGTTGTGATTTTTCCGAATTCGAGGGGATTTGATGCATATCTATTTTAAGAAAAACCCAATTAAAAAAGTCTAACTTTTCCGTTAAAAAGTCCATGATCCTTTCAATTTTGCCAAAAAATAAAAGCATTCATTCATTTGTTTGCTTCATGGAATTCCAACAAGATTTATTGGATTGGATGCAAGATTATCCGCTAACTAATACGGAACGCCCTAATTGGGACGAATATTATCTAATGATTGCATTTTTCTCCTCGAGGCGGTCTTCATGTTTAAGGCATAAAATAGGTGCCATTATTGTGAAAGACAATCAGATCGTCTCCTCGGGCTATAATGGAAGTCCTCCTGGTTCAATCAATTGTTGCGATCGGGGCTATTGTATGCGGGACAAGGAAAAAATCGAGAGCAATACCAATTTGGAAATATGCTACGCCTCTGGATCCCACGCGGAATCCAATGCAATTGTGAGGGCCGGGAGAGATCTTAAGGGTGCCACCTTATATCTTTATGGGCATCAAGATGTCTGCAATTTCTGTAGAGGTCTTATTCTTCAAGCGGGGATCTCTAAGGTCGTGCACCTTACCGAAAAAGATCACGATGTGGTGGTCCATGATCCCCAGAACTGGATTGAACACGAACAGACTTAGAACTAGATTGTAAATCTAAAAATTTTTGTTCATCCGAGTACTTCATAATATACGTTATGGCTTTGAATTGGTATTATTCATCTTGTTCATAAGGCTATTGAGAGGTGTGTTGAATGGAATTAAACGATAAAATTATTGACCGATTGAAAAAAAGGAACCTTCATGAGGAAAAAAGGGTGCTCCGGGATATTGCACAAAAAAGCATTCACGCTAAAAGAAGAAACCCCGAACAAGAGGATTACCGCTCAAAATTTAGTCATGATGCCGATAGGATCCTCCATTCACTTTCCTACGCAAGATACTATGATAAGACTCAAGTATTTTTTTGGATTGATTCGGATGTGCATCAGAGGAGAATGCACCATGTACAAATTGTGGCTAAAATGAGCCGTGATATTGCCCAAGTTTTGGGATTAAATCAAGATTTGGTGGAGGCAATTGCCCTTGGGCATGATATCGGTCATGTACCCTTTGGTCATGATGGCGAGGAGATTCTGGATGAAATAACC
>CAZEPC010000240.1:0-7547 GCA_964513765.1 uncultured archaeon | reverse complement strand
TTAGAACACATTCACATGAACCCTTGTGGAGGAAAAAATCATGAATTGGAAAAAAATCAAAAAATACGCGAAACTCGCCGGATTATTTTTATTGAACTCACTTAGTGTATTTCTCGGATCTGATCAAGACAGAGAGGTAATTGTTGATTATTCTCGAAAATTAGCAGAGGGACCTACGGCTGTTCATGCCTAAACTTTTTTTATGATTATACCAAATCTCTTATTAAATTTTCTTTCTTCTTTTAGAATAGATTTACAACACAACCTGCTTTAAATCAATCTAGAGGACTTTCTGGATAATTAGGAGTGGTTTTGAATTTTCCTCTCTTGTTATTCCACACTCTCCAAGACAAGGATTGCAATAGATTTTAAAGGAAATTTGGATTTCTAACGTTATATGAAAAATGAAAACTTAACACAGCCTAATGTTCTTTATATTACTACTCATGATCAAGGTATCGCCGCCTCTTGCTATTCTGAGTTTGGACCTGGTGCAAGCTCTAAAATGGACACTCCCAATATTGATGGCTTGGCACAAAAAGGGGCAATGCTCACGAATCACTTTGGGACAGCACCTCAATGCTCGCCCGCCCGAGGATCTTTGATCACATCACAACACCCTCATGAGAACGGATTGTGTGGACTAACCCATCGGGGGTTCGGGATTGAGAATAAAGAGAATACTATTTTCAACCACTTTAAAAACCACGGTTATGAAACGGTTCTTATAGGATTCCAACATGAAACCCATCACAACCCCAAGGATTTGGGATATGCACAAACGAAAAATACGGGGAGGTTTAGTGGCTGTTTTGCACTTATGGATGATATTAATGAAACAATGGCGGAAATGAAAAGAGATAATGAAAAAGGTCAACCCTACTGGCTTTCTATTGGGGTAAAGGAGGTCCATCTCAGCTGGGAAAAATTTATCAAAAAAGATCAGCACTTTGCACCCGATGAAGTTGATGTTCCCGGGTATATGCCCGATACGGAAAAGACCAGAGAACATTTGGGGGCATTTTACGGGGTATTGAAAAAATACGATACTTTCCTGGGAAAGGTGTTTGCCCTCTTGGATCAATATAATTTAAGAGATGATACAATCATTGTGGTAACTACAGACCATGGAATTGCCCATCCACGTGCGAAAGGAACACTTTATGATCCTGGTAACCATGATCTCATGGTCATGTCATACCCTTCACTAATTCCCGAGGGTAAAAAGATACATTCACTTTTGAGCTCCATTGATTTTGCTCCCACCATGTGCGATTTGTGCGGGCTGGATCCTCTTGATAGTTTCAAGGGGAAATCATACAAAAAATTGCTGCTCTCTGATACTTTGGAAGAAACTGAAGAAATAAACGGGTATGTATTTACCGAACTTACCTATCACGATATTTATAACCCAATGCGGGCTGTAAGGTCCTCGACCCATAAATATATTAAAAATTACGAGGCTGACAATATAGAATTGCCCGAATCTATTCCTAATGATATAAGACGGGCACCCTCTTGGAAAGAATGGAAGAAGAAGGGAACGAATACCGGGAGAGAAAAAGAAGAATTTTATAATTTGGAGGAGGATCCCTTGGAGGAACACAATATTATCCACCAAGTTAAAGAGGGCACAGAAGATGCGAAAGTCCTCAAGAATCTTAAGCAAGCATTAAGAGACTATATGAAGAAAACGGACGATGCGATTTTGGAGCGCCCTTATCCTGCTCCCGAGGACGCAAATATTGATAATGCCGCAGATTATGAGCACATCCCGGCAAGACATATATTCGATAAAATTCTGTCTTTTCTAAAATCTGTCTTTTTATAAAATCGGGATTTTTCATGGGACATATAAGTGTATATCTCAAGTTTTTTCATGGAATATTTATTTATCCATTTCATTTTTAAATTTTTAGTCCAAACTTTATTTTGTGTTCTTCTAACCACCTATGATCTTATTATTTGTCTTTAAATTTCCTAAGACTGGTCCATATACACTCTGGTTAGCCTTAAGGCCTTTCTAACTGTTATATTCATATCCGTTTTTCTTTATTAATCGTTATATTTCTTTATTTTTCTTTATTTTTAAAGAAAAATGCTCTTTTGTGATGTTAAATTGTAAAAGTGCTCGGGACGAATTTTACATTTTATTTCTTTCTCCCCAGTTATATATCTCATTTCATTTGATATAATTAGAACACATTCACATGAACCCTTGTGGAGGAAAAAATCATGAATTGGAAAAAAATCAAAAAATACGCGAAACTCGCCGGATTATTTTTATTGAACTCATTAAGTATGTTTTTCGGGTCTGACCAAGACCGAGAGATTAGTGTTGATTATTCTCGAAAAGTTGCCGGGGGAACGGCATCTGTGAGCGCATAAGTACCTTTTTTCATTAATTACTTTTAAAATTATTTCTTCTTTCCTTTGAAATCTCTTAAACTGCTATGAATTCCTTAATCTCCTTTGAAAATCTCTTAAACAAGTACTTATGGTTTTTGTTAAGGGGGAAGCAATACAAAGTTTTCGGGCTTTCTGAATTTATTGAGGACCGCTTGAACTATTAACTTAATACCCATTTTAGCCATACTTTTCTTCATATATGATTCTAATTCTTCATTGCTCTCAAATTGGCTTATTCCCCTTTCTTGATTCTTCCGAGTTTGTTCCGTAATTCTGTTGGCTTTTTCTTTGTAGAATTCTAAGGCTTTTCCTAAGGTGTCCCCCCTTTCCTTGGGCTGGCGCTTGTTTTCTTTTTCTGCCTGAACTATTGCTTTTGCCGCCAATCTTCCGGATAATGCGGCGGCGTCCATCCCCACCCCCCTCACTGGATCGACCAATCCGGCCGCATCTCCGACCATTAAAATATTTTCCTTCCCCAACCAAATACGGTTGTCGGCTTCCATGTTGATGTTGCTTGCGAATGCTTCTTTTTTTACAATAATGCCATTTAGATCAAATTTCTCTTGAATATATTGGTAAAACTTTTTCTGACGTTCCTTAATATCTCCTTCAAGACAGCCTGTGCCCACCACCCAATAATTGTTGCCATCATCAAGCGTTTTCATGTAAGTCCAGGCGAACATGATGTCGTTAAAATCAACATCCCAGAATTGATAGAGCATATTGGGATCCAAGTCCGGGTCATTCTCCGGACGTATGTAATAATTAAGTGTGACTCCCGTGCATTTATTCTCAAAATCTTGAGGTCTGATTTGTTTGCGAATCACAGGTCTTAGACCGGAGGCATCGATTAGATACTTAGAGGTAAAATGGTATATTTCTTTTTTACCCGAATTTTCCATTTTTTCAACCTCTATTTTATACAAGCCATTTTTCTTCGAATATCGCAGGTATTTGCATTGATCTATGAATTTTGTTCCATACCTCTGGGCAACTTCATTTAACCAATCATCAAAAACATCCCGCATAAAATTTAGCATCCCAAAAGGGGACCACACTTTTTTCCCGCTAGGGAGAAACATTTTGACTTTTTTCAGCTGAACATTGCAAAGCCGTTCGGGAGGAATTTCCTCCCCTATTATATCTTCAAAATATCCAAATTGAATTCCACTACATGGTTTTTCTCTGGGGGTCTTATCTTTTTCAATCAAAATTGTGTTTAACCCGTTCTTTGCCGTGAATTTTGCCATTACCGAACCGGCGATCCCACCACCTACGATGAAAACATCACAAGTATCCATTATTATGTAAAAATCAGCTTTTTCATTTTTAAATTCTTGCGTTTTCATTTTTCTTTTTTCTTCATTTTCACTTTTTGTTAAACAAAAAAGCAAAATACTTTTAATTTAAGTTAAACCAAAGCTAGTTTAATTGGGTGGATGAAAGGTATTCAAAACCCAAATATAATCAAAATTTAATCAATATTTGAAGTGTTTGTTATGGGTAGATTAGACGGAAAAGTAGCGCTCATCGGTGGAAGCCTCGGAAAAATCAAGAAAGGTAAATTTTCCGAAAACTTAGGTGGAGTCATCGCAAAAGATATGCAAGATGAAGGAGCCCAAGTTGTTTTAGTGGACATTGATGATGAAGTTGCGAAAAGTTGTGCTGAACATCTTGGCGGAAATGCCGTTGCGATGGAATGCGATTTAATGAAGGAAAGAGAATTTGAAACAGTAGAGAACGATCAAGGAAAAACCGATATTGTGTGGAAAGATAACCCTGCATTGGATGTAGTGAATAAAATAGCGGAAGATTATGGAAAATTAGATATATTAGTCACCGCTTTTGATGAATTTCCGCGTATGCGAAAAATGACCAAGATGAAAGAGGGTCGATACGAGAAAATGCGGGACGGGAATATTTTTCCGGTATTTCACCTCTTGGCAGCAGTTAGAGAACAATTCAAGGCCCAAAATGCGCAAGATGGGAGTTATGCCAAAGTGGTGATGCTCACTCATATGGTTGGTAAGGCGGGTATGTCTATGGGTACTCTGTATTCTGCCTTTAAGGGTGGTCTGATTGGTTTGAATAAATCAATGGCCCGGGAATTCGGCAGATTTGCTAACGTAAATGCTGTTGCAATAGGTCCCTTAAAAAAGCGGAAAGCTTTTGGTCCAAGAGATAGAATTAAAAGCAAATTTATGGTTACCTCAAGCGATATGAGTAAGCAGAAAATTACATTTGAAAAAATTGCTCCAATGGTCACATTTTTAGGAAGTGATGATGCAATGGCCATCAGTGGGCAGACCATCAGCGTTGACGGTGGCTTATGGCTGAAACTGGAGCAATAAGGAGGATAAGGAGGTTAAAAAAATGTCAGATTTATTAAAAGATAAAGTAGCGATTATTACGGGTTCTGGTAGAGGTATTGGAAAGAGAACAGCCGAATTGTTTATTGAGAACGGGGCAAAAGTTGCAATTAATGATATCGATCCCGAAGTTTGTAAGGCAACTGCCGAGGAATTTGGTGAAAACGCCATTGCTTGCGTTGCGGATGTGACGAATTTCGAACAAGTCGAAAAAATGGCAAATGACACCATGGAAAAATGGGGTAGAATTGATATTCTGGTAAATTGTGCTGGTCTAACCCGAGATGCAATGATTCATAAGATGTCGGATAGCAATTTGAAACTGATTATGGATGTAAATCTCAAGGGCACCTATGTCTGCAGTAAGACAATTATCCCTAAGATGATCGAAAATAAAGAAGATAAAGAGTTTAAGAAAGTTGTCAATTTCGCATCGACCACCGGTGTGAGCGGAAACATCGGACAAGCGAACTATGCAATTGCTAAAGGCGGTGTAATTGGATTTAGTAAGGCGCTCGCGAGAGAATATTCTCTTGATCGTGTAAATGTAAATGTGGTGGCACCCGGATTTACGGAAACCAGAATGACCCAGGTTAAAAAACCAGGTATGAAAATGGGCATTCCAAAACCTATCAGAGATGTAGCAATTGGTGCGATTCCTTTTGCTAGGGAAGATGAGGAAGGGATCCGACGCGGTGGGTTGCCAATTAATGTGGCCAATGTGGTAATGTTCTTCTCTTGCTATTTAGGTGACTGGATTACGGGTCAATTATTGACGGCTGACGGCGGTCAATTTATCTAAAAATTAGAAATAGGACTAATCGTAAATATGATAATATTTTTATTTATATCACAATAGCTGAATGGCTATTGTGTTTTTTTATCTTTAATTTATGAGAAAATTAACCAATAGAATCTTGCCTTTTTCTCTGGTCCATATGATTAATCTGGCTTTTTTATGATTTGTGTTGAGATAATTCGGAACAACATATGTTTTTAGCATATCAATCATTTTATTATATAAGTAATGACATTTCGCAAAAATGAGGAATTTAAATACATTCCTCAATATGCACGATATACGCATCGAATTTCCAATCCTCCCAAGCATGAATTTCAACGAAGGATCGTAGTAATCTCGGATTCTCATATTTCACCTTCCCCGAATAAACATTTTAATAAAAAAATGTGGGATAAAGCGATAGATGAAATTTTAAAAATTAAAAATGTAGATTATTATATTCATTTAGGTGATTTGGTTCATGACGGAACTTTTCGGGAGTATCAAGTTGCTTTAGATTTGCTGGAACCATTATTAGAAAAAGATTTTTATATTGTACCTGGTAATCATGACTCAAGAAATGTGGGATTTCGTCTTTTTGAGGATTATTTTGGGAAGAGATCCTTTCAAATTGAAGATGAAGATCTTTATATCTTAGGTGTGGACAGTTCAGAGCCGGACCAAGACTGGGGTGTTCTTGGAAAGACTGGAATTGATAAAAGCCAAGAGAGATTCTTAGATCGCCAAGATAAAACAAAGATTTTCTGTTTCCATCATCATCTCCTTCCCATCCCAAATACGGGGAGAAAAAGGGCAGCAGTCCGTGACGGCGGGGATGTCTTGGGGATGCTCCTGGAAAATAATGTGGATTTGGTTCTCAATGGCCACCACCATATTTCAAATTTTTATACATGTACCGATGGAGATTGTGATTTGGCAATTTACAATGCGGGAACTATATCTTGTAATAAAACCCGCTATAACGAATTATTTTCCTACAATATTATGGATATCTCGGATAAAGTTGTAAAGATTGATATGAGATCTCATTATACTAACTCAAACCGAATTCGGGGTCGTTTTATCAATCAAAAATTTATGGAGAATCACACCGATCTTAAACATCCTTTTATGACCTTAGTGCATATGGGAAATACTCATTTTGCCGAGGGACATTTTAATCAATTTATGTACTACCAAGCCATGGCACAAATTAACGAGCTTGATCCAAATTTGGTGGTACATACAGGTTCCTTGACTTATAAAAATAATTTAGATGAATATCAATTGGCCGCCAAATTTTTAAAGAAATTGAATCCCAAGCTCATTGTAATTCCTGGATTTAGGGATTTAAGGAAATACGGGTGGAAATTGTTTCCCAAAATGTTCGGTCAGTTAGAAGAAAATTATGAACAAGATCATCTAAGAATTATGAATATCAATACCGTAGATCCTAATATTCAACACGGAAAAATCGGGCGTAATAAAATGAAAAACATTGCCAAATATTTTTCCAACCGTTCTCATGATAAATTTAACATTATTGCGATGAATAGTCGGTTAGTTCCTTGTCCTCATCTTAAATATGATAAAATATTAACCGATTCGGGAAATGTTTTGGATAGTTTCACCATTCCAAAACATAATATAGATTTAATTTTAACGGGAAAAAACAACGTAGGGTATGCTATTCAAGTAGAGGATACTATATTATCAATGTGTGGGTCTTTATGCTCTAACCATAGCGTAGATTTGGAAAGCTATACTTATAATATAATTAACTTTTATGAAAATGGTCTTGTCAGGGTTTTGGAGCATGATGTGAAAGAGAATAAGAATAAAGTTTTGGGGAGCTTTTGGACTAGATATTCGACATAAAATTTCCTTAAAAAAAAAATTAACAACAACTAAACCAATAACTAAACCAATAACTAACCAATAACTAACCAATAACTAACCAATAACTAACCAATAACTAACCAATAACT
>CAZEPC010000239.1:6293-7553 GCA_964513765.1 uncultured archaeon | reverse complement strand
GAGATTTTGATGAAGACGGAAGTATAGCTATGTTTTCTATTGAAAAAAATCCCCCCTATTCAAGACCGCCCCTCACAAAAGGATTATGGACGGGAGATGAATCTTTAGAAGAAATACATTTAGAAACTAAAGAACGAGGGGTTGATATATTCCTAGAAACAAAAATAATTGACGGGGATCCTGAACAGAAAACACTAACTGATCAAAACCAAAATACATATAATTATGAGAAATTACTCTTGGCTACGGGTGGAATAGCACGGAAGTTACCAAATATTGAGAATTCAGATATAATTTATTATAGAACCATAGAGGATTATCGAACCGTAAAAAGAATTGCCGATGAGAAAGAAAAGATAACGATTATTGGTGGTGGATTTATCGGGTCGGAAATTGCCGCGAGTTTAAAAATGTATAATTCAGATCTTAAAATAACTATGGTTTTTCCAGAGTCGGGAATTGGAGGGCTCATTTTTCCAAAGAGTTTAAGCATTTATCTTACTGAAAAATTTGAGGAGCACGGGATTGAAATAAAATCCGGACAGAAAATTAAATCTGTGAAAAATAAAGGAAACAAACATATCATTAAACTTGACAATAAAACTCAAATAAAAGCAGATGCTATAATCGCGGGAATAGGGATTGAGCCAAATACAAATCTCGCACAAAAAATGGGGATTGATACTAATAACGGAATTTTAGTAAATGAATATCTTGAAACAAACCAAAAGGATGTATATGCTGCAGGTGATGTAATAAGGTTTTATAGTCCACATCTGGATGAGAAGATTCGAGTGGAACATGAGGACAATGCCCTTTGGACAGGTGAGACAGCGGGTGACAATATGGCAGGGGGCGAATATAAATACGAACATCTCCCTATGTTTTATTCGGATCTCTTTGAAGATGGCTATGAAGCGGTTGGAGTTTTAAGTTCCAAAATGGAAATAATTGCAGATTGGATTGAACCCTTCAAAAAAGGAATAATTTATTATCTTAAGGACGGAAATGCCCGTGGAGTGTTATTATGGAATGTTTGGGAACGCTCTGATGAAGCCAGAGAGATTATCCAGCTAGAAGGACCCCTTACAGAACAGGATTTGAAGGGAAAAATCGAAGAATAAGTAAAAAAAAACGAAGATTAGGTCAAAGCTGGTCAGTTTCTTCTTTATCTTCTATCTGCTTATCTTCCTTACCTTCTATCTGCTTATCTTCCTTATCTTCTATTTGTTTTTCCTCTTCATCTTTACCCTGTTTTTC
>CAZEPC010000239.1:0-6193 GCA_964513765.1 uncultured archaeon | reverse complement strand
GCTTATCTTCCTTATCTTCTATTTGTTTTTCCTCTTCATCTTTACCCTGTTTTTCTTTTTTCTTGGGTTTGTACTTTATCATGATAAACATGATTATCCATACCAAATACAATAAAAGCATCCCGCTGATCCATCCATTTTCTCCACTCTCCCCCTCCAATAAATCAAGCAGCCATTGAATCCCATAAACACCTGTCAGTGCATAGAGTAACATCATAAAAAATTTTCCAACAAACATATAGAGCAAAGTCTTCTTCTTATCATACTTTACAAAGCCCAATGGGACTAATAAAAGGGAATCCGGTAAAGGGGTCAAGCCGAATAGTGCAATAATCCAAGGAATAAGTTTGGGTTTGTTGAGAATAATATCACTCCATTTGGATTGTAGTTCAGGATCATCTTTACTAATTACATATTCTGCCCCTTCCCCAATGATATAATCCACAAAGTCACCCAAAGTATTTCCTAAGGCTCCGAATATTACCAAAGACATTATCAATGCCCACGCTTTGGATTCGACCATGGTTGCGATCCATACCGAAGAGAAGATTGTAACAGGAATTGCATAAGGAATTGGGATGGGGATTAAAGCACCCAAAAAACAAGCCACCACGGTAAAGAATACGGCAGACCAGAATGACACATCATCATAATTTTCTGACCGAAACCAGGTACTCATGGAAAACTTATCAGCAAAATCAGGATATTGTGAAGCTAAAATAGTAAGGACAATTAATACAACCAAAAAAACCAAAAGAAAAATATTAGCCCGTGATGATTTTTTTTTGGGAGATGATTTCTTTAACACTATATCATCGGATTTCTCTTTATCTTCGCCCTGATCTTGCTTTTTTTGGTTTGAAATTCCGCCATCATCTTGCAATACTTCTTCACTATCCTTTTTCATCGTTGCTTATATATATCTGGGTTTGGTTTTTTATATGATTTTGCATCCTAATAAGATCAAATCCTTCTTTTTCAAAAAATTAAGAAATCAAAACGGGGCATTTCATTAAATAAAAAAAGTCTCAATATATTAATGAATGAAGAAACCATCAAACAAACTCCAGAAACCAATAGGAGTTATTATTGCTCAAAAAAGATCAGTTCCAACTATCTTTGAATATTCGTTTATCCTCTCACCTAAAGAAGACAACGAACAAAGAGCAAGACAAGGACAATATTGTTTTGTTTATTCAAAGGAGGAAGGAGGTCTTATGATCGGAACTATAGAGCAAATCTCAGTATACAATGATTATTATGCCAACTCCCAAACAATAAAAAACTTCGAGGCATCCCAAATTAGCCTCAGCGATTACTTTCAGAGTGATGAATGGGAATGTGAGGTGGCTAAAGTCCATATTTTAGGTTTAGTCCATTTTGGCAGAAAAATCAATCGTATTATGCAAGCAAGTAATTTTCAAAAGGGGTTCCCCCTGCACAAATTACATTTAGATGATTTTAAAAGAATTGATAAGCCTGGAATGCCTGTGAAGCCCGGAAAAAGGGTTTTTCCTTTGAGTGGAGGATATCTTAGGGCTTTTTTGGGCCTCAATAGATATGGATTGGAGATTGGAGATCTAAAACACGGAGATTTGGAAATTACTTTAGATCTGGATCGTTTATTTAGGAAACACCTGGCAGTTTTGGCCCAAAGTGGTGCCGGAAAAAGTTATCTTATCTCCATATTATTGGAGGAATTACTCACCCGTTCCACCTATGATGGGACGCCTGCAGCGATTTTGATTGATGTTCATGGAGAATACAAGTATCTCTCGGAAAAACCCAGCTCCAAACTCCATTTTAATTCTGTGGACGAAGAAGTTCTTCCTTTTATGGAATTGTACAAGAAGATAAATTATTTTCACGGTTCTTTTTTACAAATTGATACCGGGAATCTTAATGAATATGATTTTCTGCGGTATCAACCGGAGATCTCCCGTGTACAGGTAAGAGAATTGCGAAAGATCATAAATCGCTGTAAAAATAAGGTTAGAAAAGCCCGATCTCATTGTAAAAAAACATCACGGAAAGAAAATTCAGATGAAAACCATAAAAAAGAGATGAAAAAAGAAACAAAAACAGAAACTGAAAAAGAAAATAAAAAGAACTCGGGGAAAAATATAGATAAAAAATCCAAAGACATCAAAAAATCCATTTATGAGCAGGGTTATGATATTTCCGACATTATCGATGAGGTGGAAATGGATCCCGATATCAATACAAATACCAAAAAAGCTTTAAGCGGTTGGCTTTATGATCTTCAGAGATTACACATTTTCGGCAAGTCACCAGCCCCTTTAGTTAAAAATTTGGCGAAGGTGGGAGAACTTACTATTATCGATCTTTCTCCTATAATATCCAAAAGGAAAAAACAGATTCTCCTCCATTACATCACCAACAAGCTTTTTTATATGAGAAGAACCGAACGAGTGCCTCCATTTATACTATTTTTAGAGGAAGCCCATAATTTCATCCCTGAAAGCGGAGGAAAACATGCGATAGCCAAGCCCATATTTGAGAAGATGGCCAGAGAAGGGCGGAAGTTCTTTGCCCAATTGGTTTTAATCTCACAAAGACCTGTTCATCTCAGCACCACCGCACTTTCTCAATGCAATACTCAGATAATCATGCGAATAACAAACCCTTACGATCTGGATCATATTAAATCAACATCAGAAGCTCTCACACGTAATTCCATGAAGATAATAAACACATTACCCACGGGAAATGCTCTCATCATGGGTACTGCCTTAAACTTTCCGGTATTCGTGGATGTTCGTGAGCGATATATTCAAGATCTTTACTCCCATAAAAGCATTTTAGATGCCTGCAAAAAATTCCTCAAGAATCCTAAAGGGCACTCAAAGGTAGACTTAGTTAGAGAAAATGATTCTAATGAAGAGGAGGAGAAAGACCAAAACAATTGGGAGGATCCTTCCGAACAAATTATGTCCGAACAAAAAACTAACTCTGGTTCAAAGAATTTTACTTTTTTTGATGTTTTGGATTGAATGATCCCCCAATTATTGATAAACTAACTTTTTTCTTTAATCAATTGATTAATGAATAAAGTTTTTTATTTTTCTACGAATATCGGGAGAGAATCTCGCATTCCTACTAATTTCTACTTTGGAAACTGTTTTTTTAATTGGAATTACATGTATAAACCCACGAACTTCTAATTTAAACAATATATCCATTAAATCACCAAATGAGAAATTATTATATGACAATTTCAATTTTCGATACAAATCGGTGGTGAGCATTTCTCCTCTATTTTTCTTAGTTATAAGATTTAGTAAAATTTCATCTTCTATTGGTACATTTTTCCATGTTTTTCTTTTCTTTGCCATAAAATCACGATAAATTATTGCTTGTACTTATTAAACTTGTTTTTATTTCAATATCTTTAAGGATATAAAAATCCAATTGATATGGAATCATGAAATAAGAGATTAATTCATAATTAATTCTTAAATTTAACTCAGGCTTCTTTCTAAGAAGCCATTTTTTCATAAAGAATGAGTTACTTAAATATATCCTAAATATCCTAAAAAATGTTTCGATTCTTATTGAGAAAAAAATAAACCAAAAAACCAAAAAATAATTAATATAACTTAAACCAAGATTATCGGTAGAGATCCGTACCCTTTCCTTTGGATCTCCCAATCCTTTTCTGTTTTAAGTTTGTTTCAAATCCCTCATAGAACTTAACCATCTCATTACTAATACTGGCACGGATCTCACCAAAAGCCTTTTTAAAATGCCTTTCTTTGATCTCATCGGACCGAATATCTTCCCTTAATGCTAAAATGGCGGCTTCCCGGCATAAGGACTCTATATCCGCCCCCGAGAACATATCCGCTTTTCTGGCAAGATATTCAAGGTCTACATCCTCATGAAGGGGCATACCCTTTGTGAAAATCTTAAATATTTCCAAACGATCCTCAAATTCTGGAGGAGCAACATAGCAAAGTCTATCTATCCTGCCTGGCCGAATAAGAGCAGGATCAATAATATCTGGGCGATTAGTGGCAGAGATTAAAATAATTTCCCGTGCTTCGGAAAGTCCATCTAATTCTGTAAGTAATTGAGAGATAACTCGTTCTGTGACATTTGAATCGGATTTTCCGCCCCTTCGATGCGCAATTGAATCCAGCTCATCAAAGAAAATAATGCAAGGAGATGCCAACTTGGCCTTCCGAAAAACTTCCCTTACCGCTTTTTCTGATTCTCCAACCCATTTAGATAATAATTCTGGCCCCTTAATGGAAATAAAATTTGCCTCCGATTCGGTTGCAATAGCACGAGCTAAAAGAGTCTTTCCACATCCAGGTGGGCCATAAAGCAACACTCCCGTGGGAGGTTCAATCCCCATTCTTTTATACGCTGCAATGTTTTTTATTGGCCATTCGACGGATTCAATTAATTTCTGCTTAATATCCTCCAGTCCACCCACCTCGGACCAATGCACCTTGGGAATTTCTACAAATACTTCCCTGATCCCCGAAGGGACCACTTCTTTAAAAGCATTAGAAAAATCTTTTTTGGTTACTTCCATAGTATCGAGGAGATCCAATGGTATTTCATCACTTTCTAAATTAATCTCGGGCAAATATCTCCGGAGTGCAGACATACCAGTTTCTCTTACCAAGCTGGCAATATCGGCACCAACATATCCGTGGGTAATGTTGGCAATATCTGTCAGCTCTACCCCTTCCTTAAGGGGCATATTCCGAGTATGAATTTGTAGAATTTCCATCCTTCCTTGCTCGTTGGGAACCTTAATTTCCAATTCTCTATCAAATCTGCCCGGTCTCCGTAATGCTGGATCCACAGCGTTCGGTCTATTCGTGGCACCAATAATTACAACCTTTCCGCGTCCCTCAAGACCGTCCATAAGAGCAAGCATCTGGGCAACCACCCTCCTTTCCACTTCTCCACTCACCTTTTCTCTTTTCGGTGCAATTGCATCAATTTCATCAATGAATATAATAGAGGGAGCATTTTCCTCGGCTTCTTTAAATTTACCGCGTAATTTCTTTTCCGATTCACCATAAAATTTACTCATGATTTCTGGACCATTAATTGAAATAAAATGGGCTTTACTTTCATTGGCAACGGCTTTAGCCAATAATGTTTTTCCGCAGCCCGGTGGTCCCCTGAGTAATAGCCCTTTTGGGGGATCAATCCCCAATCTTTCAAAAAGTTCGGGGAGCTTTAAGGGAAGTTCCACCATTTCTCTCACCAGCTGAATTTCTCGATCAAGCCCTCCAATATCTTCATATGTGATATACTCAACACCTTCTGGCCTTTCTTCAATTGTTGATTCCTCTATCTTCAAGTTCGTAGAGTTTTTAATGAGCGAAATACCCGCGGGTTTGACTGAAACCACCTTAAACACAATTTCACGGGTCATACCAATACTAATATATACCAAATCACCCTTTGTGACAGGAGAGTTATCGATTTTTCTCTTTACGAAACTTTCAAAACGGGTATTTGGCTTAATCTTTAGAGAGATTGGTGCCAAAATCACACTCCTTGCTTCTTGTTCAATAGTCTTGGAGATGGTAATATATTCATCAAGCGTTACATTTGCATTGTCCCTAATTCTGCCATCAATTCTTGCAATTTGTAAATCTTGATCTTGGGGATAAGCGGGCCATGCAATCGCGGCCGTAATTTTATTATTTCCCTTTATCTCAATGATATCTCCAGTTTCAATATCCAATTTTTCCATGGTGGCAGTATCCAACCGAATAAATGATTTGCCCACATCTCGCTTTCGGGCTTCTTGTACTTTTAACTTTACTGATTCTCCTTCAAAATTTTGACCATTCATTTCTATTTTCCCCTTACCAGTTTCTTTCTTGCTATAGTTATATAAAGAATTCTTCCTTCTTTTTCTTTTCTATCCTTTGGTACTTATTAAAAAAATATTCTAATTCCCTAAAGATCTTACTTGAAATTAATCTATTCGTTATTTTTAATGTTGCACTTATAGTTCAAAAAAAGCTATCCATTGTGGTTTGTGTGGCGGTTCCTTTTTGGATTATCCTATCAATGGCACTTTCCACTCTACTTTTTGTGAAATTATGCTTCTCGTGAAGAATTTCGATTATTTTATCAGGGTTTGGTTTTTTCCAATGTGGTTTTTTATAATCCTTTTTAATATTAGGGTTCAGAA
>CAZEPC010000238.1:1915-7560 GCA_964513765.1 uncultured archaeon | reverse complement strand
CTTAATGGGTCGGCCATCATTACCAAATCGGTTTTGGGGGTTTGAATCACTCCTCCTAATTCCGAAAATGATGCATTTATTACATTTAATACTGAAAGGCCATATGGTTTCTTAAATTTCTCGGTTCCATTCACATATGTTGTGTAGCCTAAAGTAGGGCTTGAATCCCAATTACCATCAAAATTATAAATCTCAACATCTCCATCTTTTTTCCCGAATACTAATTCCAAGTCAGATCCATCAGCCCCTATTATATTCCCGGCAGTCAAACCTGATACAAGATTTCCTGGGCTTCCGGAGTCAATTGTTGCGATGTTATAGAAATCTTGATTATCTTTTTGATATTGGTAAATATAAGCGTTATTTGGTCCTCCAATCAGTAAATAAGGGTTAGTGTAATTGTTCCAGGCTGTTCCGTTAATGAACTTGACTGAGGCTGGTCCCATCCCATTATATCTGTTATCCAATTGTATATTGGAGGTTTCTTTGAAAATCGGGGATGCACTATAGTTAAACCTCGCCTCTGTGATATTGACATCATCCACCTCCGAGGATTTTGGTACAAGAAAACTAATCGTTTTATTCCCGGCAGAATTGAACCTGATATTATGAGAATCTTTATATTTTCCATCATAGAAGACATTGTTTAGGATATTATTTTCAATGGTTGGTATCTTTTCCATGGAATATGATGGTGGTTGAAATGTTTCATTATTTGAAAATAATAAATAATATATTCCAGAAAGCTCTGGTGCCACAAATTTTATGGTTGCTGTTTTTAGACATCCAGAGGAATAATTTACCGATGATTCTGGAAAATATGGTATTTCTACATATTCATTAGCTGTACCCGTATTATTTTCATATACTATTCTACAAGAGTCAAGGGTTGCATAATTATCGGGGAACCACGGTGTGATCATAATAGGTTCGTTAGATTTTGTCCCTTCTGCAGTATTCATATCCAACCGATACCTCGCTAAATAAAGGTATCCCTCGGGACTTTTCCATGACCAAACATGCGGTTCATTCGGGTCATCTGGCCAAGCTTCATATGAAGCCCCCATAACATTCTGGATCCCCCCGGAAAGGAAGACAAAACACAATGCAATAGAAATTAGAGATATTGTATGTTTTTTTCGTAACTTTATCATTATATTTTTCACTCTATAATTCTTAAAAATCTTAGATTTTAGATGATCTGTTTGATAGATCTTTTTTCTTAATATCTAGTGCTTTTTTTAAAAATAAAAAAATTCGCCAAAATTTTCTTGCTTTTTGCATAATATAGGTGTGTTAGAATTTTTCGACAAATAAATGATAGCTCATTTTTTATTGGATTTTGACCTCTCGAAAAAAATGCCGAAAAATAAATATATTCAGAATACAGATATTAAA
The DNA here is from genome assembly GCA_964513765.1 of uncultured archaeon. Classification (GTDB taxonomy): domain Archaea; phylum Asgardarchaeota; class Lokiarchaeia; order Sigyniarchaeales; family Promethearchaeaceae; genus CAZEPC01. The sequence goes on along the minus strand of CAZEPC010000238.1, from coordinate 6,162 downwards.
TTATTGTAATTAGTTAGATCTTAACCAAATATTTTAGTAAAAAACCAATGAGTGCATCAATCCCATGGAAAATATAACGAAAACAAATGAAGGAAAGGAAGTTCTTATAGATATCTTGGAGAAAGAGGGGTACCACCATAGTTTTGAAAAAACAAAATATTATCGTTATAGTATTATTAAAAAAAATACTCTCATTGTGATTTTGGGTGTGAAGATCCCCATTTTCTTTCCGTTGAAACATTCCCCTCCCATAGAACTGGTTAATTTCCATGTTTCTATTGGACTTTCTTCTAGAAACTCGTGGGTTGATGAAAAATTTAAGAAAAATCTTAGAAATGTGGCCACTCTTTTTAAAAAATACATTAAGGAAATTAAAAATTATTCCCATGATTTTAATTTCACGGGCTATCGCCCCGAACTTCGGGATATGATTAAAAAATTCTATCCTTCCGAAGATGATATTGCCGATGAACCTTTTATTGAAGACATCTTGATTAAGAAACATATTCGTGAACGATTTTTAAGGGAACGAGATAAACAAATTTTTAATACCACAAATGAAAAACTTTCCGAAGATGTGTTAGATATTTACAAGGATTTTCACCTCAAACCGACCCTAAGAAGACCCCCAGAATTATTCGATGGCTTCCCTAAAGGGCGGGAGAATCTCGTAGTTATTTTTAAAGAAGAGGATCCAAATCAATACTTAATTGAGGAACCTAATTCCTTGAGTTATTGGAGAGATTACCAATATAAGAATGTATGGACCAGGACTGCTGTGGAATGTTTATGGCCCTCAATAATTTATGATGTTTTTCAAGATAAAGATTACCGGCTTAATTATCTATTTTACGATTGGATAGTATATTGCAGAGCTTTGGTAAAGCCCATTTTGGAGCTATTAAACAATGATGATCTAGATCATCAAGAGTTTCAGCCCTTTAGTGAGGTTAAACTCTTGGAGGAAACTGTAAGAAAACGAGAATATCCCGGTGTTTTTCTCCCTCAATTATCTTATGAATGTATGGATAGTGAAGAAATTAAGCCAAGGAATCCAGTTCTATTCTCTAGCCCTCCTATTTCCTTGACTGAGGTTGATGCAACCAATAATTATTTGGTAGCGGTTTATCTTATACGAAGGAATGATCTAAATAATGCCAAAAGGTACCTAAAACAAGCATTTAAAAAATTGGAAAAAGCCCACCATTCTCAGGGAAAGCTTAAAATTTTATTTAAACTATTTGAAATTTCCGAAAAGAAAAAGAAATATTCAGAAGGTATCAAAATTCTGAAAAGGGCTCTTAAAATTGCTAAGATCTCTGCATTAGATGTTGATCAAATCTCTAAAATTCACAGATCTCTGAGCCGAGCTTACGCAATGAAGGGAAATTCAAAATTATCTGAAAAACATTTTCTCATAAATCTAAAATTCCTTGAAAGTCTGCCTAAGAAACCAAGAAACGAAAAACTTATCCTTGATGCCCATTTGGAAATGGTGAAGCTCCGTATAAATCAAGTAAAACTCAAACTGGCAAAGGAACACCTTAAGACCTTGGCTAAATATATTAAAAAATACCCCAAATATGAATTTTTGTTTTATTATTGGAGGGCACATTATGAAGAGAAATCTGAAAATTCCAAGAAAAAGCTCAAATTCTTAGAACGGGCCGATGAAATTGAGGATGGGCCCGCTTACGAACATATAAAAACAAAATTTGATCTTGGAAAACATTACTTGTACCAAGAAGGTAAAGCAAAAAACTCTATTTTGTACCTTAAGGAGGCGGATAACCTTATTAAAGCCGTTGATATCGAGAAACTCCGCCTAAAAATAAAAATCCACGAGATATTAAAGGATGCATATGAGAAAGAAAACAAAGAAAACTTGGCAGAGAAGGCAAAAAATCAAGTTGAATCCTTAAGAGAACAATTGGATCGATTTAATTAGATTTATTATATGGAAAAAAGGTCTATGCGGAAGAACGGCATATGCGGAAGAAGAATATTTACATAATATTTATTATGGGCGCTTTTTTACTTAATATAGCTATTTTTCTCAAAGTTAATCTCCAAACCATTCATTTTAGAGAGCAAAGGGTAATTCAAGATGATTATTTAGATAGACCTGTGGATCTTTATGTGGAGGATGATTTATTGTATGTTATTGATTCTAAAGGGCTTAACATCTTTGAAAAAAATATAAGGGGCGATCGATATCTTATAGGAAATTTATCATTTCTGGATTCTAATCTTACGGCAATCCATGCTCATTATCCTTATGCATATGTTTTAGATAAATCACAAGGGCTTTACATCTTAAATGTGAGTAATCCCTTTTCTCCTAGTATAATAAGTAATTTTTATAACGGCGGAGAGGCAATGGATTTGGCTATCTATGAGGATTATATTTATTTGGCAGATGGCAGCCAAGGGGTGGAAATTCTTAATATTTCAGACCCTCATTCTCCAGAATTGAAAGGTTCTTTTGATGATAATCCCAATATAGAATCAATATTTTCTGGTGGGTATTCCTATGACATTGAGATTAAGGAGGTGGGGGAGAAATTGTTTTGTTTTGTTGCAGATTGGGCTGATGGATTGGAAATTTTGGATGTTACCTCATGTGCGGATATAACCGAAATAGGACAGTTTCATGCTCAAGTCGGCCAAAATACAACACTTAAAGTTCGGGGTATAGAAACATATGGCGGGCTTGCTTTTTTGGCTGCTGATTCAAATGGAATTAAAGTTTTAAATATTTCAAATTTCCACAATCATCCCGAAAATCTCGATGTTCTATTACAAATTCCCAGGGTAAATGGAAAAGCATGGAGTTGCGAGGTAAATCCTAATCACCTTTCTGCAAACCTAGGTATCGACGGGGTTAAGATTTATACAATAACTGATCAATATACTTTGAACTTGAAGGGCACTTTTTCAAATAATTTAATGAGTAATATAGATAATTCTGAAGAGGAAGAGAATCCAACTTTCAAGAAAAGCTTTTTGGATGAAGAAAACGAAGAACTTTATCTCATCTCAAATCACTATCTCTATTCTGTTTCAATCTCAATGACAAAAGGTGATTTGGTTTTTCTTATTCTCATTCCTTTCTCCATCATATTCTTTTCCACCGCTGTTCATTATTACAAAGAATATAAGAAACTGCTACGAAAATATTCAAAAGTTATACATAGCAATTCTCTGTATGGTTTTTCCATAAATGAAATTGATAAATTTCTGAGGGATACAAAACAAATTCGGGAAAATTTTAAATTAACATCCGTGGCAGATTCTTATATTGATAGATATTATATTAATCAACTATATCTTCAGAACATATCCTCTGAGGATGATAATCAAACGGATCAAATAAATTTTGAAGAAAATATTACCTCAATCCTTCAAGATCTAAAAGATTATTATGAAGAATCTGCCTTTGAATTGGCAAATAGACTCATAAAAGAAAAAACCCTGCAGGAAGGTCTCAAACAGCGTCTTTTACTTGAAGGCGATCACCAAATAAGGAAATTATTAGAACATAATCTTCCTTCCTCTCATCCTATTTTGGAAGAATTCAATAAGAAATTTTGGATAGAAGTTGGATCGGGGTATTCTATCATCAAATAGTGGGATTGTGATTATGGAAGAAAATAAAAGATCTTAAAAAGGAGATCCACCAATCAATTATATAATATATCCTAATAAATTCATGTGATTGAAAAATGAGTACAAAAATATTTCTTTTCGGTTTGGACAACGCGGGAAAGACTGCTATTACCAAATATTTTAAGGAAGGTAAATTCCATGGGGATCTTAAACCCACGAAAAAATTCAGCATTGAAGATATTATCCTGAAAGATTTAGATTTTGTGGTATGGGATGCTCCTGGACAGGTTAATCTCCGAGAAATATGGGGTAAGGGGATCCCTGGAACAAATATTTTGATGTTTACCTTAGATACTTCCGACTTAGAGAGATTTAAGGAAGCCAAAGAGGAATTGGATAAAGTCCTCGATAATTTAGATACACGTGGCATCCCTTTGGTATTTCTTTTTCATAAAATTGATTTGGATAATGCCCGTAAATACATGAGAAAAGCAAGAGAAGTTATGAAATTACCCCTTATAACAGAAAGAAAAGTCGAATCAGTGAAAACCTCTGTTAAATCTGGTGAGGGTATGAAAAAATTGGAAGAAATTCTTGTTGATCTTGTTGAAAAAGAACGTTGGGGATGATCCTTCCTT
>CAZEPC010000238.1:0-1815 GCA_964513765.1 uncultured archaeon | reverse complement strand
AGGAGCAAACCGCAAATCATTAAATGCCCGTTTTCATATCGATTTGCCGCAGGCAATATCTCATCAAATGTGATATAAACCATGATCCCTGCAACGAAAGCCAAAAGGCCAGCAATAAGACTCTCGGACAAATATGGTCTGAGAACTAAGTATCCGATGAATGCTCCTATTGGTTCCGCTATCCCTGAAAGAAATGCATAAAGGAATGATTTTTTCTTATTACGGGTGGCATAATAAATGGGGATATACACGGAGATTCCTTCCGGAATATTATGGAGGGCGACTGCCAACATGATTATAATTCCCAGTTTAGCATCACCAAGCGCAACACCAAATGTAGCAATTCCCTCCGGGAAGTTGTGAATTGCAATTGCAATGGCGGTCAAGGTACCCGTTTTCATCAATCCCTCACATGCACTTTTTGGGAGAATTCCATCTTTAATTTCTACATTTTCACCCAAGATTTCCTTAATTTCTTCTTCTTGAAATTTTCTTTTATATTTTCTTTTCCCTAATTTTCTATTTCCATCTTGACATGCTTGTAATACCTTTTGATTTATATCCTCTGTGTACTTAAAGTGATGTGGATTTTCTATGTCAGGGATTATAAAATCTAGTATCATTATGGAAAACATTCCCAGGAAGAAATAAAGGGTACCTTTCCCTTGTCCCAATGTCTCTATACCATCGGGGAGCAGTTCCATAAAGCTAACATAGATCATAACCCCACCTGAGAGCCCTAAGGCAAAAGCTAAATAAGACACTTTTGGTTTTTTGATGCGATATCCAATAATTGCCCCTATAGTGGTAGACAAGCCCGCAATCAAAGACATTATAAAAGCAAAGAGAATATTCTCCATATTTAATCCTATCTTATTTGGGATATACAAAGCTCTTAAAACTTATCCTTTTATGTTATAAAAAATAGAACATAGGATTTGTTATAAAAAATAGAACATAGGATTTGTTATAAAAAATAGAACATATGATTAATCTATCTAGATTGGAAAATATTGGAATATCTACAAAAAACATAAGTGTTGAGGGAAGAAAAGTCGGAAGACCAGAGGGTTTCGTAAAAATAAAAAGAGGGAGGTAACGCAACATGCGTTACAATAAAAGGGCGAAACGAGCCAACAATGGGCTCATCTAAATCTCGGCAGTTGAGAATAATGTCTCAAACCGCAAAAGTTAGTCCCCCTAGTCTTCCTATATAGTAATTAGTAACTAGCGTTAAAAAATGCTTTGGAAAAATTCCAATTTGAATCATTAAGGGCAAATTGAAAAAAAATTGTCCTTTTTATAGGTAGTTCCAGAAATCATAAATTTCTGACATTTTCAACATTATTTGCGGTGAAAATTTCTTTCAATTTTTTTTTCATGGAAAAATAGGTAAATGGTTTTTCAATTGCCCCGATAAATCCGTATCTTCTGTAATTGTTCATATAATCATTATCTACATAGCCACTAAAGACGATCGATTTAATATCTTTATCGGGGTATTTCCTTTTTAATCTTTTTAAGAGTTCTTTGCCATTTATATCCTCGGATAATACATAATCAATTAGGTAAAAACCGATATTTTTATTCTTTTTGTACAATGATTCAACTTTTTTAAAAAAAGTTGAAGAATCTGAGCAGGTTATAACTTGGAAACCCAATTTTCCCAAAATAACAGATACCATATTTCTTATCCCTTTTTCATCATCTATAACTATTACTAATGGGCTCTCCGGAAGAATCTTTTTCTGCAAAATATTTTCTTTTTGCTCTTTTAATTTCTGCTCTTTTTCTCGAGGAATCATTTTTCTTTTC
>CAZEPC010000237.1:0-7619 GCA_964513765.1 uncultured archaeon | reverse complement strand
CGATCGGAGGCTGATGGAGTTCTTGCAAATATTTTCAATTTAGCGACAGATAATTTCAACTCTACCACAAATTTTGGGGCTTTAAGTTCCGAATTTTATCTCTTGGTTGAATTTGAACAATTAGATTCCTCATTGGATGCCCAATTATGGATTGAAGTGAGGTCTTATGGTGCGGATATGCTTTCGCCCAGATCATTTGAGGTGAAACCCGGATTGAATGTGGTCGGGATCGCGGTCGGCTCTACTGTTGGAGGTTTGGTCCTTATCGGTGGTGCCTGGTACTGGTTTAAGAAAAAGCGATAAAAATTATTGGTATAGTTCAATAAAATATCATGCGGGGTTAATGTAAGATTTACCCTCTTTTTTTAGTTTTCATCTTTTATTTCCATTTCGATTATTCTTTTATCTTGAATACATTTGTGTGGAAATCTTGTGTTGAAAATCTCTCAATTGATTGGCACATTTCATCTTCATTTTACAGAATGTACGATGGTATTTTTTCCATCTTCGTGAAATTCATCCCCTCCCTAAAAGGATAGGGACTTCTTTCGCATTTCGTTAAATCCCAATTATTGAAAACGATTCTTTTGAGTATGGATGGAAAAAAATAAATGGATAGAAATATTATTTTTATGTGAGGTGGATTAGGCGTCCATCTGAAACGCTATATTGCGTGGAGTCCCACCGTCTATAGGGATCGGAAACTTGAGCATTGGTGAAGATCCATAATTGGTTCCCCTGATGCCAGCGACCCATTCTCTATGATGAATCGGACCGAACGGGGCATTCTGTAGGGAATGCCTAAGTTCATGATTGTCGAAATCGGCCAGGCCCGGGAGGGAGCAGCCGTAGACACAATTCTGGTTGCATCATAAATAAGAGTGGCGAGGATAGGGAGAAAAGGATGTGGAAACGATCCTTTGCGAGAGTTTCACTTTCTATTTCTTGGAATCGCACTTTGTATTTTAATTTTTTTCGTTTATTAGTCTAGTGGTTCTGTGTGGATCACACAATCTTTTAAGCCCGGATATCTCTTATACAATAAACTTTCTGCCAGTTCGGTGATTCTATGGCATTCTGAAATAGTTAAATTACCCGGAATTAAAAACTTCATAGAAAAATAGGGATCTTCTTCACTTCTCAATTGCTTCAAATTTTTTATTTCTTTAATTTCATGTATATTATCCATCAAGAGCTTTTCTATTTCTTCCAAATTCTCGGGAACGGTTTTTTCAATTGAATGTTGATGTGTACGATCTTCGGAAGCAATTGGTTCCACGTGCGAGACAATCTCTATTTTCTGATGTATTTGAAATCGGTGAATCATTTTCTGCTCCAGCTTCTTTTCTAAGTTGGTTATTATTTCATGAGCCTTCTTGAGGGTTAAAGATGCCTCCATATCAATGTGGAATTGGATTAGCACCTCATCTTGATAACGATCAATCTTAATATTATGAATATTTCTGGCATATTGATTTTTTCTTAGAAGATCACGAATGTAATTAACGTTTATTTCTCTGTGTTCTTTAGAATCTCCCATTTGTTTTTCATTTAGACTGGATTGGGGTGTATAATCAATAACTACATTGCAATCAAAATTTGAAAAGAAGTTTTTTACTTTTTTCCTAATTAATCTACTCGTCTCTTGAGCGGTATAAACTGTTGAACCTAAATTATAATTTAAGGCAATTTGTATGTCCAGACTATTTCCTATCTTCTTTAGTTTAAGGGAATTAAGTTCCTTAATGTTAGGGATGTCCTTAATCTTTGCCTTTAATCTGGTAATTTTACCCTCTTTTATAGGATTTGTATCTATCAGCTCGAAGAAGCTCTCTCTTATGACTCCAAACCCTTCTTTAATTGAAATTAATGAGAAAATAATCGCCAGAACGATATCTACAAAATAAATCCCAAAATTTATCAAAATTAACCCTAGTATCATCGTAATATTTCGAAAAAGATCTCCCCGAAAATTAACACCGGTGGCGATAATAAGGGGATTTTTGGTCTTTTTTCCGATATTTTTAATTTTTTGAGAGATAAAAAGAACTAAAACCATTGAAATGGTGAGGCTTAGTGCGGCGGGTACACTATTTATGAGGGTAATTTGGGGAGTAAATATTCTTTTAACTGCTTCAAACAAAATAAGAAAATAGATTATACAAATCAATACTCCCTGGACGAGGGCCGCAAAGGAATTAATCTTATAATGGCCAAACATATGTCGGATATCAGGTTCCTTTTGTCCTTGCCGGAGTCCGAAATATGTGATGCTCACGGCAATTAAATCAATAATAGAGTCTGTAAATTCTGCATAGAAAGAAAGGGAATTAGTTAGAAATGAAGCCGATAATTTAATGATAAAAACTGAGAAAACTAACATTACTGATAGGTTTGCTGCCTTGATTTCTAGGTGGGCTTTTCTTTCTTTCTTAGAATTGGTTTGTTTTTTCTCTTTTTTCTTCGAATTGAAGTTTTTTTTCTTATTATTGCTTGCTATTTTATTGCCTTTCCTAATCCGCACCATTTTTTTCCCGATACCTCTTGAGAATTCTTATGTAACCTATTATTTAATTAAATAAATTAGAGAGTATATATCTATCGTAGTTATAGCTAATTTGTAGATTTCATCCAATTCTAATCCTTCTTCTTTATCAATTAATTCTCAGTTTGGAGCTAAAGATGGTTTGTGTATAGCCCCCATTTTTTTCCATAACTTTTTGTTATATCTTATTTTTCAATGAAATATATGAATAATGATAAAGAGAAAAATTCCGGGGAAAGCAAGGTTGCTCAAGAGATTAAAAAGCCCAATATTTTATTAGTAGTGACCGAACATCATAGGGGAGATTGGACCGAATTTAATCAAGAACTGCCCCTTAAAACCCCTAATCTGAGAAAGATTGGCGAAGAGGGGGTTTGTTTTGAGAATGCATCGTGTCCCTCCCCTTTGTGCGTTCCCTCAAGGGTATGTTTAGCCTCGGGAAGAGAGTACGATAACTGCGATATCATTGACAATAGCCAATGTTACCCGCTTCATCACCGGAGTGTTTATTCCTTGTTGAGAGATGAGGGAGGATACCACACCATGATGTGCGGGAAATTTGATCTGATAAAACCCTTCCATTTCTTTCAACGAGACGGGAGTCGAAATTTCGTCCCGGGCGAGAACCATCCCCGGTTGGAGGATAAAATGGTATCCAGGGAAGAACTTCAAGATTTATTCTCCGGGTTGGAACCGGAGGCCCAGGACTTTCTGATGGGACGGAATTTGATGAAAGATTGGGGCCTTTCGGATGGCATTGACAACGGAGGAAAATGGGACGGGGTTGGAAGATATCGAAATGGACACCCTGGCCCATATTTAGACTATCTGGAGAAAAAAGGTCTTGCTCAGACCCATATTAAGGATTATCGGGGAAGAGGATTCACGGGATGTAAGGCTACACCACTTAAACAAGAGGATTACTGCGATGATTGGATCGCCCGGCAGGCCGTTAAACTTCTTAAGGAATCGCCCGAAGGAAAACCGTGGTTTATCCAAATTAATTTTAATGGGGCCCATAACCCGTGGGATGTTACCGAACAGATGAAGAAAGATATGGAAAAGAGAGATCCCCAATATCCAAAGCCTTTCAAGAGCATATTTCCGTTTAAAAAGAAATTGAATGAGATCAGACAAAACTATTCTGCCCAGGTGGAAAACATCGATTCCTTAGTGGGAGATCTCATGGCCTATCTTGAGGAAACGGGCCAGTTGGAAAATACAATTATTGCTTATACCGGCGATCACGGCGAAATGCTGGGAGACCATAACCACCGATATAAAAGATATCCCTTCCACCCCTCGGTAAGTGTCCCTATGATAATAAACGGGCCGGGAATTAAGAAGAGGGGAAGGATTAAAAACCCGACGGAAACCATTGACCTCTCGGGGACCTTTTTGGACTATGCGGGCGTATCGATCCCCTCAGAAATGGATTGTAAGTCTCTTCGCCCCTATCTGGAAGGAATATCTGATAAATTGCCGCGTGATGTTGCCCGTTCAGGGTTTCATGGCTGGAGAATGGCGTTTGATGGTAAGTATAAGTTAGTATGCGGGTTCGAGGAAGGTTGGAAAGATATTGTCTTCGAAAATACTTACGGTGGAACAAAACGAAAAGTGGTCAGGAAAGATCCAATTTGTCTTTACGATCTAGAGAATGATCCCGATGAATCGGAGAATGTTGCAGAGGATCATCCTGAAGTGGTGGAACGGTTGATGGAATTCATGGAAATCCCCCCTCAAGAAGAGAACTTGAGGGCATCGTCCCAAGAGGGAGTTGTGTATGGATCTTGCGCCAAATGTCCCTCAAAGACTCGCCTCTATATGGATGAAGGATATTTTGTGTGTAAAAACTGCCGATCGGGGAAAACTTAGCTATAGATGGAAATATTTAGAAATAAAAATGATCGAAAAAATTTGCGATTCAGATTAAAATAACAATGATTTGTCTTTTTTCCCTCGGTTATTTTCTGTGTGCTTCCTAATGTTGGTCTTTTCCATATGCAAAAAGATATAATAGCGTGAATACAAAGGAGAAAAGCAGGGTAACGGAAATTTGTTCAAATGTGAGTTCCGTAAAGAAAAACATGGCCAAAGTATAAAGTACCAAGGCGGACCCCTCTATTAATCCAAAAATTAGCATGAGATGATGGTATTTGGGCTTATTAAAGCAGTAAAATCGCAAGAATGCGTAACTAAGGGCAGCTATACCCCACCCTCCCCCCAAGAACCACATTTGTTCTGAATATACAAAATCGAGGTTCTGAGCCATAAAAGGAAATAAGGATGTTAGGAGGATGCCAATTACTAAATCTCCAAGGCCGTTGAACAATATCACATATGTGAGAAATTTATTGCTTTTTTGACTCATTGATTATCACATTTTAACAAGGATGTTAGTTGTTTATAGGTTGTTTCTTAGATGGTCCTATTTAACTAATTGAACTTTGGTTTTTTTCCTTATTATGTGTTTCTTAAAAGAGATGTATAATCAACCATATTTTCGTGTATGATGGGTTATTAGGATATGATGAGGGTTTCTTTTGGTTATTTATAGGAGGTGTTGATGGGCTCTTAAGGGACATTTTCTCGAAAAATAAGCAGATTTTCAATAACCTGATTGAATTCATCCAGCATGTTGTTGAATTTATCGGTGATCATTGGATGAAGTTGGGTTTCTTCGTCTATTTTTATGAGTCCTTGTTCCTCGAATTTGAGGATCAAATCATATAACTCCTCTTCACTCATTTCCGGGAGTTCAAAGATTCGGATTTCTCTAAACTTGATATTCATTATCTTATCCATTATCTTCATCAGTTTTTGTAATTTGGATATCAGCTGGTTAATCGTAATATCTTCCTCCTGATAAATTATGCGTCCGATTCCAAAGAGAATGAGAATATGATCAAAATCCTTGAGGGCTTCCATATGATCTAAGGAAAGTTACGTTCGTTTTTGGATATTTTGATTTTGAACTATTATAGGGTGGATTATAACGATTAGGTTTCTTTTATAATACAAGGCCCTATTGGTTGTTAATAGGTAATTTCCCGGACTTAGAGCTCTAAATATTGACGAATAAGTCCTCCAACCAACGATGCCCTGTCCTCCAAGTATCTCTGAAGACATTGATATGTGCAAAAAACGACTTTCAATCTATTTTCATTGATTTTTTTTACCTTTATTTCTGCACTCTTCTGGCAGTGATTCTTCCCAAAACTCCGGAAATGTTCGATTGTGGGTGTCATAATTTGCTCTAAATCCCCCTTTATAATTTCAAAGTATGTAATGATCCCCTCTTTGGGAAAATTTTCTTCATGAATGTTAGGAATTTCCAGAAGGGTGGGGGAAAAATCAGTTGTTTTTGTTTTTAAGTAATTTGTAACATTTTTTTCTTGATAGGGTTGAATCATTGCCCGATAAATATTGAAATCTTTATAAAAATAAAGAAGTCCATTCGGAATATTCTCGATGAAAAAACCCGCACCTAAATGATCTTGAAATAGGTTATTCATGAGGCTTAAGTATTTATAGGCGCCTTTAAATGTTTGTTGCTTTTTCGCGGTGAACTCTGCTATTATTTTGGCCTTTGTCACGAAGTTCCATCCCCGGTTTGTTCATAGGTTGCGAAGTGTTTTTCACAGCTACACATTTTTCTTTGAATTATTACAATAGGGTAAAATATTCAATTAGTTAAAGATTTAGCGAATTTTTAAAAAAATTTTGGAAATTGTTTCAATCTTCTACAAATTTTAGAAACAGAGTTAATCTTCTACAAATTTTAGAAATAAGATTCATATATTAATTAAATTTTTAGGGTAAAATAGGGAGGCTGGTTAGTAAGTAAAAGAGAGTGTTTATAAAAAATTAGTCGTATCTATTTATTGTACTTTTTTTTCAATTGATATATGAAAATTTATCTTTTTCATTTGGATCCCGACAGGGGATTGCGGTTAATTCACAAAATTCCCGAACATAAGATAGATGAGGATCAAATTGAATCCTTGAAAGATCACATTCTTGAAAAAATAGACGAGCTTAAACTTGAGGAAAGACTACATATACCACTTGAGAACTTTACAAATTATATTTTTAATGTAAATTCGGGGTGGTCTGATTCGGGGTTAGAAACTATGGTTCTTTCTTTAATGTTTCAATATCATATGAATACCCATATCTATGAAGCTTTAATTGAGGATTTTATTGAAAAAATACAAACCGAGGAGGATATATATAAGGCAGTTTTTGTGAGTCCAGAGGAAGATGAAACAAAATGGAGGGAAATTCCTTATAGTGAAAATGAGAAATCTGACATTATGTTGGAATTAGGAAAGATTAAAGAACTTATGAGTGATCTCTATTTTTCATTACAACAAGAGAAGAAAAAAAATGATCCTGAAATTTCTGATATTCTTATTATGGGAGAATCTGGTGTAGGAAAAACCGAGATATTGCATAGGCTCCTGCACAAGACATTTACTCAAGATTGCGGCCCAAATTGTGATTTTCGTAAGACGAGCCCTATGATTTTTTCGATGTTGATTGATTCGATCGATACGGTGATTTTTGATGTCGGTACTTCTTCCGACTCCTTGAGGAATGTAATGTCCAAAGAATCCGTAAATCCAGGAGGATTAGTGTATGTTATTGATGCAAATCCTGATGCTCAGGTTCAAAAGCATCAAATAAACCATTTCGAAGGGATTATGGAGACATTCTATTCAATCTGGAATAAACAACAAGAAAGTCCAAGAGATAAATCAATGTCTAAAACAAAATCTTCCGATAAAACCGAGAATGTGATTTACCCCAAAAAAATTCCAGATGATGAAAATTTGGGTGAGGGAAAAGAGGGAAAAGAGGGGAAAGAACAAGATTCAAAGCTTAGTCAAGGAAAAAAAGAAACCATGGTGGAGGAAGGTGGTTCGTTAGTGGATATGGAAACGAAAGATGCCACAGATGTGCTCGAGGAAAGCAGGGGTAAAAAAGAACGGGAAACTGATATTCATCCCCTCACCGCCGAAGATTCCGAAAAAATCCCCTTATTATTTATCATTAATAAAATCGATAAATA
>CAZEPC010000236.1:0-7623 GCA_964513765.1 uncultured archaeon | reverse complement strand
ACTTTCTTTAATTTTTTAGGGGGTATGATGGGTTGTACCGGGGGAAGCTGATTATCATCTCCCACAATAACAACCTTTGTTAAATGAAATAATTGTGTTATTCGATCTTGTTCTGAAGAAAATGAATTTAAAATTTCTAAATCCATCACATCATCTTTTTTCTCCACAAACTCTCTCTTTTTCTTCTGAGAATGAGAATTTACAGCAAGAGTAGGGTTAAATGGATGTAGAAAATAATAGGGTGCCAAGATATGATCCGTGGGGACTTGGCTTGCTTCATCTACCAAAATGAGATCAAAAGAAAAGGTTTCAAGAACCCTCTCATCTTTTCTTAAATGATGTAATTGATGGGCATTTGTATAGATTATGGCAATATCATCCAAACTTTCCTCCAGTGTATTATTTTTGGTTAAGCTGCCATTTTCTCCATTTATCTTCCACGTGCTGCCTTTTTTCACAACATCATCGACTTTTGTGAGACCCTTTAGGCCTGGAATCGCAGTTTGGTATTCGGAACGAATAAAAATTTGTTGGGAGAGGGCAGAAAGGGTTTTATTTCCCGATTTGTCGAAACTTCTCCTAACTTTATCGACGACCACCTTTATAGCCGCATAAGAGAATGCCATTACCAAAATTCGTAGTTTTCGTGAAGGAAACTTATTCTTGTAGGTAAGGATGAATTCATCAATAAGTGCAGCAATGGTTTGCGTTTTTCCCGTCCCGGGAGGACCCCTAATATTACTGATAAAGTTGCCCATAGCAAATTGTATTGCGTTTTTTTGGGAAATATCCGGGGAGGGATAAATTGAAGTTCGTAGGGGTTTTTTTGGAATTTGAGAGGTTAATTTTAACACTTTGGGGGCATATAAATAGATCTCCTCCTCGGAAAAATCAAAAGACAGGGGCCACCTCAATTGGGGATTCGAAGTGATCTCCCACAAGTAGGCCAGTCTGGCCCCCAGCCAACTTGTTCCCGATTTATTCCCTTGTAGCAACCCTTCTTTTTTATCATTGTATAATTTCGTGGTCCAAGCATCCATCGCATAAGGGAAAAGATACCATTTCACCTTTGAGAACTTTTTATAGGCCCGGAACCTCTTGTTTTGATAATGCTTATATTCTTCGTAGAAATCAGTGCTGGTTATTTCCGTCAGAACTTGATATCCTTTTATCTTATCATCCCAGACCATTTGTTTTATTCCGATGGCCAGCTTAATCCTCTTAAAGAAGGTGATGTTGATATCCCTCATTTCATCAGCCAGGAGCAGAACTTTATCACCCTCTCCAATTTTCATGTTACTCGATAACCCGGTTATTTCAAAACTATAACGGTATTTTTGAACTGATTTCTTCTTAGATCTTTTCGATTTTTTGGGTTTAACCGGGATTTTAACTAAATTTTGAACGCGAGCGGAATTCAGCTTTCCGATAGAATATTGTGGATACATAGTTCTGACATATTGCATTTCAAAACTGTCCAAGGTTCCATTTAACATGGAAAATAAATACCAAACCTCGGCGATGGGATGAAATCCCGCATCAATTTTGGATAGGTATTGAATCTTCCTCGAACCTACAGGATAGGTATTGTTGGAAATAATATCCCTACCCTTTTTTTGGAATTCAACCCGCAAATAATTGAGTGTCATTGCCTTTTTATTGGCTTGCTGGCAAATTTTCTTTTTTTTCTCCTTCGCTTGTGTTAGATCCCCCCGCTCCTTAAATTTGAGGTAAAAATGCCAGTTTTGATAATCCATATAATTAAAATGCTTTATCCAGTATCTTTCACTGAAAGTGTATTTTGGTTTAAATAATTCTTCTGCAATTTCATGCCATGTATAATTAATGATAGAGGGAAAGCTCAAAACAGTTTCTGCAAAATTGCGCAAATTAAAGATTTTTTTATGCTGTAAGGGATTCGTCACTTCCGATTCTGAGGGGGATATCCAGGAGATTAACCGAATTATCTTAGATGAAAGATTTGGATCGCCCACCAAACTCTTGATATGCCTCTCAAAAAGATCTTGTAAATTATCCAATTGTTCCCTATCCCAATAAAAAAGGGCCATATTGGGTTTATAATATGTATCTTTGAAATCACCCTCGACCGACACGTATTGTTCTATTCCATTGCATACAAAGAGCATTGAATAAACATGATTCAACAACTTTTTAAAAAACTCTAATTCATCTTTTTCTTGTAATCCATTATTAAATAATGATTTTTGATAGTATGCCAATGCGTGTTTATATGTACGTTTCTTTGTTTTTTGGCCCTTTGTATAAATTTTGAGATTTTTGAGTTTTAATAAATTATCTAAATAACGGCGAAGGTAATCTTTGGAAATTTCATGAAGGGATAGAACATTAAGTTCCCGATGAAGTTGGTTAAACTGAGATTTCTTCAGTGCATCATTTTGGTTTCTTGCCAAATCTCTATAGGCATCCCAAATCCCCAGCCATTCATCCAATTTATGGCGATATTTAACCATTGATGCCGCGGAGATAGAAAGATTGACGGAAAACACAAACACACGATTGTGATATGTGTCGGTTTCCACACAAAAACTTGCCGCAATCGAGCTATATTTCGGAATGGCAATAGAATGCGCTTGATTGGACTTGGCAAATTCCACGTCATCATGCACGAGGGCTTTCGATTTAAGTTTGAGAAGAGGAATCTCGGGATATATTGGTTCGGGTATTCTATCCACTTTAATCTTCTGTATATTCCTATAAACATCTCCTACAGTGGAGAATCCTTTCGTTATAAGTTGCTCGGAAATTGATTGACTGGTATAGGGTAAAACCCGCAATGACCAATCTTTCGGATTCTTATTTTCACCCACACCCAATCGATTTTTACAATCTTTCAAATAGGGGCAATACCCACAAAGGGGTTGTATTTTAGGGGGGACTTTTTTCATATTGTTGATATCCCACGGTCTTTCATCCCAATATTTAGAGATCTTCCCTAATAGATCAAGAAGGATCGGCTTAAATTCTTCAAATGCAAGCGGAACCATTAAGTCATTGAGATTTGATAATATGGAATTCTTAAAATGAAAGCTTAATTCAGATTTTTCGTAATTGGGAAAAATTCCGTTCAAATGGGTACAGACAAAAAAATAATCGTCCATCTGTGTTTTTTTTAATAGATGGGAGAGAGTGAACATATAAAATATAATTTCGATAAAATGCTTTTTGCTGACGTTTTCTTCCGAGCTGGATTTTATATCAATCACTCGGATTGCCATTCTTCTCTTTAGTTCCGATGAATCTACCCTTCTTACCTCCCCATTTGGCAAGAACTCTTGTATTTCACTTTGTGATCCCCGAGAAGGACCCCTAAGATTATAATTTCCCACAATCAATATATCGGGTCTTTGAATCCCCAAAGATAGGGGATATCTATTTGAAATCTTGGTTCCGGGAAAGAGTAATCTCTTAAATGATGGAGGAACTGCGAATCCATATTCCAACATTAACGTATCGGATTTGTTAGCGGTCTTTAGTCTTTTATAGACTTTTTTCATTTCCTTTTTATTGAAAAGAGAAGGAATTATGATTCTTTTGTGGGTTTTTTCCTCAATCCCATCTGAAAAACGGCAAAAGCTGTACTTTTCAAGAAAAGAATAAACTATCTGCTCATATTCCTTTCCCAGTTTGGTGATAAGATCTGCACCTTTTTGTGCTCTAATTGATTCTTCAATTTTTGGAATTGTTTTAAACCAATCTTTCTCATCTTTACTAATATCCAAAAAAAGCTGTCGCTCACAATTCGTTCGCAGAAAGCTTTTCAAGATTTGTTTATTGAGTTTACCCATCCTTTTCACACAGAACTTTATTATCTATCCTATTTTAATATTGAAAATATCTATTAAAAATTAACTCTTAAGGGATTTAATTGATTTTTTGATGATTTCAATTGCCCTTTCGATATCTTCCTTGGTTATTCCATAATGAGTGACGAAACGAATAGCCTTGGGATATATATTTAAAGATAATAACCCGTTTTTTTCCATAATCCCCACCAATTCTTTTTCTTGAATCTGCTCGGGCATCTTAATGACCAAAATATTGGTATCGGGCTCGACCACGTCTATATCTAGATCGAGAGAAGAAATCCCTTTAGCGAGTATTTTCGCATTTTTATGATCCTCTTCAAGTCGCCGGATCCACTTATCCTCCAAAGCAACAATCCCCATCGAAGCCATTATTCCTGCTTGGCGCCAACCACCTCCAACCATTTTTCTAAACTTCCTTGCTCTCTTTATAAACTCGGAAGTCCCGGCGATGATAGAGCCAATTGGACAAGATAAACCTTTGGAAAGACAAAACATAACAGAGTCAACGTGTTGAGTAAATCTTGTAACTGGAACGGCAGAGCCAATCGCCGCATTAAATATCCTGGCACCATCTACGTGAAACTTCATATTATGCCTATTGACGAATTCCCTAGTTTTTCTGAATATAGAAGGAGGTATTATTTTGCCCCCATGATAATTATGCGTATTTTCTAATGCAATAAATGAAGTTCTTGCTTGGTGAATGTCAGTTCCATCAAACACTCTTCTCTCCAAATAATCAAGGTTGGGTATTCCATTAGTCGAGGGAAACATCTTTACTACCACTTGACTGATTCGAGCGGGGCCACCGACCTCTTCAATTGCCATATGAGACATCTCTTCGTACATAACCTCTTGACCACTTGAGGTTTGGGCCAGTGTAGATATGAGATTTCCCATGGTGCCGGTCGCCACATAAAGGGCAGCTTGTTTTCCTACTTTTTTGGCCGCCTTTGATTCCAGTTTCTTTACCGTAGGATCCTCATGATAGACATCATCCCCAATTTTTGAATTATCCAAACCCCGTAATGTCTCCCACATCTCAGGAGATGGTTTTGTGAGTGTATCTGATCTTAAATCTATGGATTTCATTTTTTTAACTATATTATGGATCCAAATGATAAATGTTTTGTGAATGGATTTTTATTAAATTAATTATGGATTTGAAATGCAATCAAAACAGGAAAAGTAAAACAGCAACATTTTTGATGATAATCTTCATTCTTAGTGCAATTTTCAAAATAAATTTGTTCATAAATAACCCTATGGTAATTTCTATGGGAACCGATGGTCCAATAGAAAATGACACCGATTCTAAGGGAGATTTAAGGAAGAATTCTTATTCTATTTATCTTAGTTCTCCAAAACCCGGAACTAGATTACCGGAAAGTATTAAAGACTATTCCCAAAGGCAAAAAGGAAAGAAAGACCCTTTGCAAAACCCCCAACCATCAACTGAAAATCGGGATACCGAATATTGTATCATCGCTGTAGAATTTAGCGATACTACCCACGATCAAAGCGTAAGTGCAATTGAGGGTATGATTTTAACCGACTCAAATAGCATGAAATCCTATTATGAAGAAAATTCTTATGGCGATTATGTAATTGGGGGCAGTACCGCAAGCGGCCAATGGTTACAAACAGGAGATTCTATGTCAGAATACGGAGCAGATTCTCAGTCCGGAGAGATAGATATGGGGAATGGACATCCCAACCGCCTAGCATCTAAGGGGCTGGAACTAGCCGATGGACAAGGAGTTGATTTCTCAATTTATGATGATAACAATGATGAGATTGTGGATCATCTAATTATTGTGCATGCGGGAGAAGGGCAAGAAACTGATCCCCAAAACACGAATCTCATCTGGTCCCATTATTCCGGAGTTTATGAAACCTCTGACGGCGTACAGTTCAACGATTATTCCGTGGTTTCGGAATTCGGACCAGTAGGAGTGGTCGCCCATGAATGCGGGCATGATTTAGGATTGATTGATCTATATGATATAGATTATTCCAGCGATGGGATCGGAGTTTGGGGATTAATGGGAGCGGGGGCCTGGTATGATTCTCCGAGCCATTTTTGCGGATACAATAAAATTGAACTCGGATGGGCAAATCCTCAAATCATTGAAGAATTTCTTTTAGAAGACACCACATTAAGAGGATGGGCGGCATATCCCGATTTATATAAACTCCCAATTTCAGATACAGAGTATTTTCTTATTGAAAACAGACATAAAAATTCAGGGATTTATGATTCGCAATTACCCGGGAGCGGCCTTTTAATCACGCATATAGATGAGGAACAATCAGATAACACAAATGATCAACAAAGAAGGGTAGATGTGGAGGAAGCTGATGGAAATGGAGAGTTGGATGTGGAAGGAGGACCGTCAGGCGAGGCAACGGACCTTTGGAAAAATACAGAAGAAGGTTTTAATGACGAGAGTAATCCATCCAGCAAATCCTACGACAATACCCCCACAAATTGGAGGGTATATGAAATTGGCAATGCAGAAGCCGAGATCATCTTTAATATAGCCAAGGCAGTTGAAATTGACGCACAAATAGAAAATATTCGATTGAATACGACCAGATTTGTGAGAATTGGGGATTCTGGAGATACACAAGGTGGTGACTACAATAATACATGTATCTCAGCAGAAATTGATGTTACCCAAGCAGGTGCACTTAATTTAAGTGATTTGACATTTTCCTTGAGAATATATCAACACAACATTTCAGAGAAAAACATAATTTATGCAATAAACCACAGTATATTCCAATTACAGTCAAGAACTACCCAAACCATTAATTTTAACCAGATAACCTTAAATAAAACCCAGAAGTATATTATGCAAGCAAAAATCATTGCGAAAGAGGATCAAGTCCCCGAAAATAACGAGAGATATAAGTGTTTTTGGGGTGTCGCATCTTATGATGGTTTTTTTTGGAATTTTGAAAATTCTATCAATCTTGAAGAAGGAAAATGGAATTTTGAATATCAAAGGAATACTAATATTCTATCGCCCAATAATCCTTATAATGCATACAAATGGGAAATTCGGAATAAATCAAATCAACCGGATATAAATCCAGAAACGATGCCCACGCCAGAAAATGCGTGGCATATCGGAAGACATCCGGAGGAAGAATCTTGGATATCAGTAATTCGTAATTTGGAGGGATATAATGCCAGTATGACTTTGAAGCATCCGATCAGCGTGAATCCGTCCAGCACGAATGAAGGGTATCTCATATTTTATGCAAAATATGTACTTCAAGAAGTTACAGAACACGGAAACCCGCAAGGACCAAGTAATAAGCTTAAAGTACAGATCTCTACGGATGGAACAAATTGGAATACACTAAAGCTGTTTGAGGGAAATGATAAAAGATGGAGAAATTACATTTTAAATGTGTCTGAATACATAGGAGAGGAAATATACATTAAATTTAGGGCTGAACATCTCAAATCCGTTCCAGAAGGGGGATTTTTCTTCGATTCGCTTTCTATGGTTGATTCTCCAATTATATCAGATCTCCATGCTAAAACACCCTTCAAAAATAATATGATCCCAATATCTATCAATTCCACAAAAAACATATGCCTAAAAATGGTAAATCTGGGTTCATCTCTCACCAATTACCAAGTTGGTATTATTCGTTCCGATCAAAATGATGATATTACGACCCAAATTAGCGAAAATAATCCAAAAATCGAGCCAGATCGGCTCTTTAACAACTTTTTAATCATAAATGTTTCGGCCAG
>CAZEPC010000235.1:0-7624 GCA_964513765.1 uncultured archaeon | reverse complement strand
GAGATCACTAGAGCATGGACCGCAATAAAAAATTATTTAAGTTGGCAAACTCAAGAAATAATTAAGCCCATAACTTTTTTAATTGCCTTACTCATTGTTAGATCGTGAAAAGAAATGCCGCATACTGTTGATTTAGATGAAATTATTGATGATGATTTGGGAGGAAGATGGTTCCATTTCCTCAGAGCCAGCGATTTTGGTTGGATGAACCGGATCCCCGATCAACATAACTTAGAGGTGGAAGAGGACGATATAATCGTTCACAAAGAGATTCAAGAGGGATCAAGATATCCTACCCTCCGTTATCATTTAGTATTCGAGGATGAGGCTTTTTTGGTTGATGGTGCTGATGTTAGGGACACTTTGGCCGAAAAATTGTCCCAATTTTTAAAAGAACATAATAAATTACCTTTCGGATGTGAATTCAAAAAAGTGTTCAAGAATGGAAATATTAAAATTAATTATTCGCCCACACAATACGAAAACTTTACTTTAAAGCTGAAACCAGAGCATTATCCCCTTGAACATATTAATCCTGAGGATTCTGATGAAGGTCCCACATATAATGAGTTGGTTGAATATTTTAAAAATCTCGATGAAGTCGAGGAAAACCCCTTGGAAACTGTGAAAACCGAGCATGACATTGAAAAAATTTCGGAAGAGCCTATGCTTGAACAAGTGGCGAATGAATCAGGAAAAAACACCGTGTATGTATTCAATACCACCATAAAAGATATAGATAAACGAAAAAGCGTGTATCAAGGTCATGAAAAAGTATATTATCTTTTACGCGTTGAAGGTGGCCAAGCAGCCCCCAATAAGGATAAAGATACTTTAAGGAGAGATTTGGATAAAGCAAACGTTAAAAGTAGTACCAATGCCTTTGAGAAGTATGAATTGGATGTGGGGGATGAAGTGAGCTTCAATTCCAAATACAAGAAGGATCGAAACTTAGGTGTATTGCTTCAAAATATCCGAAAGTTCTATAAAGAAGAGGAAATGACCTAATAAAGCCTCCTCAATTATTTAACTGAAAAATTTCTCTAACGAAAAAAGCATTTTTTTCCTTATTCACATGAATTTTTTGCTTGAAAAGCCGAAATTCTGCCCAAAATCCCTTTAATTCCGTCTTTTAACACCGTTTTTTGGCTTTCTTTTAAACTGTCCAAGGGGAGCCTAACATTCATAGCGGGAAATTGCTGTTGATAAAGGGCATATTTGAGAGCACTATGAATAGGATAGTTTTGTAGGGTTTCTTGTATCATTTTTATTTGCTGCTGAAAGAGGATTGCTTGTTCCATATTTTCCTCGGATTGTTTTTTCTTTATCAAACGATATAGAGTACTAACCAAATGGGGAAATGCGTTTCCTATAATCGATACGATTCCTTCCACTCCGTTTTGAAGTAGATTTAGGTGTTCCTCCTCGTTTACAGAAAAATAAACCAAATTGGGGAACTTTTCTTGAAATTGCTTAATTGAGTTAAATGTGGCTTCATAGTCTAATACACCGTATATATTCTCAAACTTTCTGGCTAATTTCTCCAGGAAAAGGTCCGAAAGGGGTATTTTTGAATAGGGGTCGTTAATTGCGATAAAAATTGGGATTTTTGGTTCATATTTTTGGGTTTCTTTGAATAATTCTTTGTAATATTGATAAATCTTTTTCTGCTTAATGTATGAGTAAAAATGGGGTGGATACACTAAAATTCCATCGACGCCAGCCGATATGGCCACTTTCACAAAATATTTGGCATCATTCAGGCTATTTTCAAAAATAGCGGGTATAATTCGCATGCCCATTGCTTTTTCCCCATATTTCCTAAGAATCAAGACCTTCTCATCAAATGTTAATGAAGGTGCTTCCCCTATGGGGGTGAGCGGAATGATGCCTGAAATCCCGCCTTCTTGGAGGAACTCGTAGTGTTTCAGAAGGGTATTTTTCAGAATATCTCCTTCATAATCAAATGGGGTTAAAGTTTTTACCCAAATTCCCTTATATTGATCTCGATTCCGTGGCAGCATATTATTATCTCATTTTCCTCGTGATATATGTATACTTTTTCGAGATTTCCTTAAATAATTTCTCACTTTTTCTCCTCATTCATTTCCAATTCTCGGGTTATTGATAGAAAAATTGTGAAATTACAATCTCCTAAGATGGAAACCTCCATCTATATTGATCACTTCTCCCGTTGCGTAGGGAATCATGTCTTCCGCAATTGCATAACAGGTTTTCCCGATATCTTCTGGATATCCCCATCTTTTTATGGGTAAAAGACCTTCGGCAATTTTTTTATCATATTTTTCCTCCACGGGTTTGGTCATCGATGTCTTGATAATGCCGGGTCTAATTTCAAACACGGGTATCCCGTATTCTGAAAGCCGATCTGCGAACAGCTTCGTCATCATGGACATTCCTGCTTTTGAAAGACAATACTCCCCTCGGGAGGGAGAGGATGTATAAGCGCTCATGCTGGAAATATTAATGATTTTCGGATTATATTGCTCGATCTTTGCTTCATCTTTTAAGCGCAACATTTCCTTCACGGCTTTTTGGGTTAGGAAGAAGGGCCCTTTTAAATTAACATTCATCACCAAGTCATAACTTTCTTGAGTGGTTTCAAGTATATCTAATCTTTGAGGTGGTGCAATCCCCGCATTATTTACCAGTATATCTAATCTCCGAAATTTCTTCATGGTTTCTTGAATGAGTTTCGTTCTAGATTGGGATTTTGAAATATCGCATGGAATAAACTCATAATTTTTTTCATAAGACGGAAAAAGTACTTGTTGTGGTTTAGATCTTGCACATATTATGACTTTATAGCCGTTTTCCAAGAACTTTTTGGCAATTCCCTTTCCGATACCCCGGGTTCCACCTGTAACAAGTGCGACATTCTGTTTTAAAAACTGATTAGATTGGTCCATTATCTTTTAAAAAATAGAAAAATACAAAAATCTTGTGGGGATCATAATGCCCCAAAATACTAATATCCATGAGGGCCGATGATTTCTCCCATTACACTTTAATTATCTCTAGCTCTGACAACTTTTTCTTAAATTCCTTGAATGTGAAGGGTTTTTGTAAAAATGAACCGACCTCGGGAACATCGCCCAGATCCTTTGCCATGGACCCCGTGGATAGAATTATCTTGACTTTGGGGTTGAGTTCCTTTATCTTTTGGATAAGTTCTTTGCATTGGATATCGGGTAAGTGATAATCGATGATACATACCCTGAATCTCTCCGGGTTTTCGGAAAATATCTTGATTCCTTCCACCCCGGTCTTTGCTTCGATCGATTGATCTTCCCCAAACATTTTGTGCACGAACTTTTTAATGATTTTTAGGATAAGGGGCTCATCATCAATTACGAGGATCTTTGTTGCATTTGATTGACTCATTATATACTTTTTAATATTAAACTTTCCCCTAAAAAAATTATTTATTCCATGATTTTATGATCTTAATAATGGCATACGGATATTGTAAAAAATGCGGACAAAATGTTCGCCTAAAAAAGAAGGATTTAGATTTCTGCCTCTTGATTATTTTGCTTTTTACCGGTATCGGGGCGGTAATTTATTTCTTAGTCTGGCTTTTTGAGCAACCCGACAGGTGTATTTATTGTGGGAGTAAAACAAGGGCTCCGAGGTCTACCCATATACATGAAGGATACCGAAAAGGATCCTATATGTCCGAGGCCCAGAATAGGATTAAGGATGAAGAAAAATTGTTGAATGAGAAGCAGAAAAAAAGCTTCGAGGTTCATCCAGCAGAATATAGAAACCAAGACCTATATCAAAAACAAAAAATCGCCATCGAAAAAAAAGAAACCGTGGTAAAACGCAAATATTGCCCTTATTGTGGGGCAAATGTGGGATCAGAACATGATAAATGCCCCAATTGCGATAGTCCTCTTGATGATCTCGCCTAGTGCTAGCACTGAAAAAGTTGCGAGGGATGATCCAAATTCCCAAAAATTCGGAGATTTTTATTTCAAGATTGTATTAGTTCTATTGGGTAAGAATTCCCATTCCAGCATAATACATTTATGTTATGTGGGAATTTGTTCTAAGGTCCTTTTGTCAAGCTTTTCTAGGTTCTTTTAGTATTTAATCTTGTAATCATTGTTTTTTCATAGGTGGTTGGGAAAATGACTTTATTTGAAGTGGGGTTGTTTTATAATTCGGTATTGGTATATTCGGAATCTTTTTATCCGTTGGAAATAAGAAAATCTCAATCGATCCGGGAGCGTTCTCATCTGATCAATCTTATTTCAAAAATGGCAGAAAGAATTTACGAGACCACGGCTTCTAGCCTTGAGATTGATGATTATCGAATGTGGTTCTTAAGTGCTGAACACCAAAAAGATGATGAAAATGTCCAACCTTTCTTTATCTATTGTATTGGAGATAGTTCTTCAGACCCGAAAATCATCAAAGGTATTTTAAAAACAATTCATAGGGAAATGATTGCAGAGATTCATAATAAAAAATTGTTTAAAAATAGATTAAATGGCATTGATGAAAGTGAAAAAAAGATTATTTCCAATTTGATTCATTCCATAATCGCCGATGAGAGATTTAAACCGGTCGATCGGGTTATTAATTTCATCTTTTAATGGCATTGTTTTGCGAATTAGATATTTTTTCTTTTATTCTCTTCATTCTTCTTTCACTACTAATACACACTACTAATCATAAGAATGTTTAAAGTTAGTTTTTACTTTTATTTCACGTGGTCAACGTTCAAAATTTAGATGAAAGTTCGGACATTTTCTCCCAAAATAATAAAAATGGGACACAAGCAAAAGAAACAAAAGATGAGTCTATTCAAGCAGAAAAGACCTGCTGGATTTTTGATCTGGATGGAACATTGCTGGATGATATTACTCCCTTAAAGGAATTCTTTTATGATGAGGTTCCATCAAAATTTGCCAGAAAAGATCTAACGCCCGTTGAAAAAGATCTTATGCAAAAGAAGGTTATGGAATTCATTAGCGGGCTGAAAGTGAGTGCATGGGCAATTTTAAAACAATTAATGTGGTACGGGAAAAGATTGGGCCTTAATTTTTTCCAAAGATTTAGAATGCTTAAATATATCAAAAATAATATTAACAAAGTCCTGAAAAATTCGGATTTTTTCGAGGGGACGGTGGAGTCGTTAAAAACTTTGATAATAACCCATGGGTGCCCGGTTGCCATTAACACTTCCTCCTCCGATGAAGAAATAAGAATTAAAATGAAAGGTAGGGACAATGTGCTGGAAATGTTTGAACCATTGGTGATTAGCCGTGATTCCGTGTCTGAATTAAAGCCCGCTGCAGAGAGCATAGAATTGATTGCCGAAAAAGTGGGGATTTCCCCTAGCCAATGCATTATGTTCGGAGATATGCCAGTTGATATCGAATGTGCTCAAAATGCTGGGGCTTGTAGTGTAGCAGTTCTGGGCGGTTTCCTGAATAAAAGATGGATTAAGGAATTGGATCTCAACCCGGACTTTGTGTTCAAGAATATAAAAGAGGCGGTAGACAATTACGATAAAATTATCAATCATATAAGCCGTAAAAAAGCGTAAAATTGCAATTATCAAAAAATTCATTCTGTTAATTTTTCTGTTAATTTTTCTGTTAATTTCAGATACCTATTCTGCAATATATTCTTCAATTTGTTCAATTAACGGGTCAATCTTTGATGTTTTTATCTTAAAAAAGTTCCTGACCGCTTTTCCGAATGGGACCTTTGCCCCTCTTTCTTCAATT
Organism: uncultured archaeon; assembly: GCA_964513765.1. GTDB lineage: Archaea > Asgardarchaeota > Lokiarchaeia > Sigyniarchaeales > Promethearchaeaceae > CAZEPC01. Next base: position 1,859 of record CAZEPC010000235.1, on the reverse strand, counting down.
CTTTGCTTCATATTGGGAATCATAGTCTTGGTGTAAATTCGGCCGGTTGCAAATGGGATAATGGATTTTTCTTCTAACCCATTTGCTTTCCTAAGCAATCCATCAAAGATTGTGGGGGGCTTTCCCCCATACACCGGCATCCCTATCAAGATTATCTCGTAGGGCTCGAAATTAAAGATGGATTGATCAAACTCCAAAGAAGAAAAATCTCCCTCTTTGAGCTTTTCTTCTAGTTGCATCAATTTACTCACTTTTCCCGAAAACTTAATGGGTTCTAATGAGGATTCCATTCCCTCCACGTTTTTATGAATATATTTAGCCATAAATTCCGTTCTTCCCGTGCGGGAAAAATAGATAATTTTTCCATTTTTCATATTGCTCATCTAATAATGAAAGGGAGAAATAAAAAAATTTTTGTATCATGGAGTAAAAAAGAAGATAGAGAATATTCAAAGTAATTTGTTAATCTTTATAAACAAAATAGATGATGATTATGGATATAAAAATAACGAAAGCTGAAACGCTGAAGGAAAAGCCGAAAAGCGATGATGAACTGGGATTTGGAAACATTTTCACCGACCATATGTTCATTATGGAATATGATAAAAGTAAAGGCGGCTGGCAACAAGGTGAAATCAAACCTTTTGCTCCCCTTGAACTTTCCCCAGCAGCATGCGGTCTTCATTATGGTCAATTAATCTTTGAAGGTTTAAAATGCTATCATACTGAAGATGGGTTGCAAATGTTTAGGCCAGACATGAACTTCAAGAGAATGAACAGATCGGCAGAACGAATGTGCATGCCCGAAATAGATATTGAGTATGTGATGAATGCCCTTAAGGAATTGCTCAAAATCGAAAAAGGTTGGGTGCCGAAAACTAAGGGAACTGCACTCTATATAAGACCAACTATGATCGCCACGGAGCCCTTTTTAGGGGTACATCCTTCGGAACAATATTATTTCTTCATAATACTATGTCCTGTGGGCGCGTATTATGCATCGGGCTTTAATCCCGTTAAGATTAAAGTCGAGGATGAATTCGTCCGGGCTTCGGTTGGTGGAGTGGGCTCGGCAAAAACGGCAGGAAATTATGCCGCGTCTCTTAAATCTGCTGAGAAGGCCAAGGAAGAAGGATATACGCAAGTTCTCTGGTTAGATGCTCAAGAGCGGAAGTACGTGGAGGAGGTCGGAACCATGAACATTATGTTTAAAATAGATGGAAAAATTATCACTTCACCTTTGACGGGTTCAATCCTTCCAGGTGTCACCCGCGATAGTGTTCTTAAGATTCTAAAAAAGAAAGAAATTGAAGTGGAGGAAAAGAAACTCTCCATTGATGAGTTAATTGAAGCCGCCAAAAATGGGGGTTTGGAAGAAGCTTTTGGTACTGGTACGGCGGCTGTTATTACTCCAGTGGGGTCGATCAGTTATAAAGGAGACTTCTACGAAATTAATGATTTCGAGGTCGGTGATCTCACCCAAGAACTATATGATGAACTCACCGGAATCCAATATGGGGAAGAAGAAGACCCATTTGAATGGATCGAAAAAATTGATTAATCAAATTCAATCCCTTTTTTTAACTTTTTCCATCAAAGTGATCTCCTTAAACTCTTTTCTCTACTTTGATTTATGCCCTTGGCTTTATAATTTTGCAACTTAAAATCTTATCTCCTTTATGAAATAACCCTCAGAAGCATAAGGTCACATTTTTGGATGTTATTCTTAATGATGGATAGATAGGATATGATTTATTTGGGGCTTGCGATGAATGAGGGGTTCTTTAAATATCGTTCTACCTACTTTTCTACATAATGAATAATAAACTTCTCCTTGTTAGATCTACTTGATATGTGGC
>CAZEPC010000234.1:0-7653 GCA_964513765.1 uncultured archaeon | reverse complement strand
GGGCAATTGCGGTTGATCCAGAGATCATCTTAATGGATGAACCGACTTCTGCGTTGGATCCTATCGCTACTTCAAAAATTGAGGAATTACTCAATGATTTAGTTTCATTCGGCTATACAGTGATAATCGTCACCCACAACATGCAACAAGCCGCCTGGGTAAGCGATTATACGGGCTTTAGGTATATGGGAAAACTAGTTGAGTTTAATAAAACCATGAAAATTTTCGAGAATCCCGATGAGGATCTCACCGAACAATATATTACCGGAAAATTCAGTTAAAGTACTGAGTATCGGTTGGCAATACGTTAAATCTAAAATTAGAGACTCATAAACAAGGAAAAGTGAAAAAGATGAAATTCCACGAGAAACTGGAAGCATTAAGCGAGAAAACAATTGAAATGGGTAATTACTCCTTGAAGATGTTGGAGGATTCGGTCAAAGCCTTAAAGGAACGAAATGGCAATCTGGCGGATGAAATATACGAAAGGAGAAGGAACCTTGCGGATTATGATACCGAGCTGGAAGAGAGAACACTGAAATTACTCACCCTACACCAGCCGATGGCCACCGATATGAGAAGGATTGCATGTATTCTTAAGATGCTCACTTATCTCTATCGGATTGGAAGGTATGGAAAAGATATAGCCAAAATTGCGATGAAATTTACCGATAAACCCCATTTTAAAAAACTGGTGAGCATTAAGGCCATGTCGAAAATTGTAATTGAAATGATTCAAAATGCATTAGACGCCTTTAAAGAAGGAGATCTAAACATAATTGAGCAAATCGAGGAGATGGATGATGAAGTTGACGAACTCAGGTACTCCATCTTCCGAGAGGTAGTTTCATATATGATTGAAGACACCTCCATCATCACCCAAGGCGCCCATTATCTTATGGCCAGTAGATACCTAGAGCGATGTGGAGACCATGCATGCAAGATGGCAGAGAAGATCCATTATATGGTCAACGGAAGACACGTAGAGATTAAATAACATTCAATCCATAAGAATAAAAAAATCGATAAAATTTTTTCTATTTTACTAGCACCAGATAATTCGAACACCACAGATTTCCTTCATCGGAATAGTAAAAAGTGGTATTGAGGGGTTTTCCATCTGCTGTGAAGTTTTCCAGATATGTCCCGTGTTTTTCAATTAGCTCGGTGTATTTTTCAATATATGATTGTGCTAAATCGGGTAAAACCTCTTTCGCAACCTGAACATAGATCCCTCCCATATGCATCTTGATGGAATGGGTTTGGTAATCGGATACCAGCCATTTTCTCCAAAACAGTTCCTTCCCTAACTTCTCATTACTATATTTAAGGGGAAATGGATCATCCAGACCTGCCTCGTGAATGCTTTCAACCGATGATTTCATCATTTCTTTATCCTCAAACACCCCAGTCCAATAGGGAAACGTATTATTCTCACCCGTGACTATGTCATTTTTATGAATATCATCGTAAAAATACTCCCCGTTCCAGAGGGATTCCTTCATGGCTTTTGTTATCTGATAGTCCCCGAAGGGATTGGGTAATTGGAGGTCATCTAAATCTGAAGACAGCATGGCCAGCATAGTGTTATCGTAGGTGGAACAATTGCGGTTAGTGGAATCTTTCATGGATCCGAAATGCTTATCTGCGCGAATCAAGGAGGTCTCTTCATCAAAACAGAGATCGTAGCATTTTTCAACCTCTTTGTTGATAAAATCTTGATATTTTGAAATTAAATCATGCGCCTTTGCTTGTTTTAGACATCTTACAAGATACGCAACGGAATCCGGCGAGTATCGGAAAATATCTATACATTTACCCTTTGGATTGATAGTGGTGGTGAGTTTATTTTCCGAATACTTTTCCAATGCATACTCCAGGCTTTTTACGACCCGATCCCTGTAACCCAGCTCAAGCAACGAACCGATGGCCCATCCAAAATCTCGCATATAAAATTCCCGATAATGACCGTAATCGGTGCTTGTTTGAAAATATTTCCCATTCCAGCAATCTTCAATGATCTGTTCGCAGATTTCCGCCGCATCTCCTTCATATTCCTTCAGTCCATGGCGATTCACCCGATTTCTTCGCTTAAAAATTCGCCATCCTTCTTGTAAGTGAGCAATCTTCATATACAATGGAAAAAGATATTGCCATTTATTATCTTTTCTTTAGAATTCTTGGGAATTAGAAGTGTGGATGGAGATATATAATATGTATTTATGATAGATGGGTAGAGAATCGAGAAAATCTTTATAATCGTGGGAGCATATACTGAATTATGGGACTATTATCTGGGTTAGTGGGAAATGCGGGAGTAGTTTCTAACAAAGAGCTGAATCAAGAATACGGACCTCTTTTGGGGCAAGGAGAAACAATTGAGGCGGGATTTAAGGTAATTAGAGACCTCTTTATTTTCACCAATAAAAGACTAATCCTTATTGACAAACAAGGATTAACGGGGAGGAAGGTGGAATATCTATCCGTCCTCTATAAAAGCATCTCCCGATTCAGCATAGAGACTAGCGGGCATTTAGATTTAGACGCTGAGCTCAAGATTTGGATCTCCAGCAAGGAAGAGCCGATCTTGGAAAAGAAATTCAACAAAAAAGTCAATATTTACGATGTACAGAAAGTTTTAGCCACTCATTTGGGATAACACTTATTAGATTGAAAGTTTTTGTTTTTGCGTCTTTAAGAAGTATTCAATGAACTATTCAGTGAGAGATATTTTTTTTATGTCTTTTAGAAATTGATTATGGTCAGAAAATGAAAGGGTATTCATGAAATGCCCCAATTCCTTGAGTTGGATCCTTTCTCTTTTGGAAATGCCACTTCCGAAATCCTTTAAAAGGGTATCTCCCATGTAGGCATTTAAAAGGGCAGTCTTACAAGATGCCAGCATCTTTTTTACCTTGGATACTGACCCGTGGTGTAGAAAAATCCCTATATCATTAATGATAAGAAAATCAGTAGGAGCGGAGAGATACGCATTTATTCCCCGAACACACAAGTCATAATTCTTTTTAGTGGCCTCAATTACCTCTTGCTTATTCGAAGCCGATGATCTGGGCATTAAAAATGCTTGCGTTTTGTCTTCGCTCTTTTCCTCCGAAAATGCACCACCTAACCAATTTATTTTCTCTATAGTGGACATTTGAGAACTGGAAAGAGGGAGAGAATTGGCCAATTCAATAAATCGACCCCCGATCTTTGTGTCCTCCTTGAAAACTTGCGGAGGGGCAAAATCCAAAATGCTTATCCGAGAGGGTTCAATTTTCCAAAATTCGGTGAGATACAAGGAAAATAAAAAAGAATAGAGCGTTTTGCCGGTATTTACATCCCCTAGAACCAATGTTCTTTCATCTATCAGATCTTTAAAGGGGGGATAAATGGACCGAAGCCACTCTAGTTGAATAGCATTCCTCTCCTAATATATATTCTAAGTATATTTTTCATGTGCTTTCAGACCTTCCAATGCTTTACTCTTAAGCCCGTAGTAATGAAAATACCCCTTCTTCTCAACGGCATATAAAAGTAACCAGCCCATAACACATCCTGGGATACAAGAAAGCGCAAACAACCACATCATAGTGGGGATAGAGGTATTAACAATAACCCCCGAAATAGGAGCAGCTATGAGAACAGTTCCAATTGGCTCAGTAAGGGCTGCAAGCTTGACTTTTTTGCCGTCCCACTTGGTTATGATGAGTTTCACCATTCCCACAATCAGGGCACCAAACATACCCCCGGGAAACGCCAGTATTGAACCAATCCCGGTCGAGAATCTGATGACGGCAATTAATCCAGCACAGATTACCGCATATATCGGACCCAATAGTACTCCCATCACCGCATTTATAAGATGGGCAAATGGATTAATTTTGGCTCCAAATATGTAAAAATACCCAAATGGGTTAAGATAACTTAGAATCACCCCAACAGCGGCCAGTATTGCCGTGGTTGAAACCTTAAGCGTGTTAGGAATAGAATATGTTTCATCAAATCCATTTCTCATTTTAGAAAGTTGAAGTTCTTTATTCATAAAATCACTACCTAATTTAACTCAATAACTTCCAATATACATAAAATCACACAATATTTCTATTTTTAGAAAGAGCCAAATTTCCAATAATCATTCAAATCTTAGGTTTAAAGCTGGAGGATTAAAAAGGCTGTTGAGAAAATCCTCTATCTGGAAGGTTTTTAAACCCCAAAATATTGGGAGAAATAGAATAAATCCCTGTTACTTACTATATGAAAGGAAACATAAAGGAAAAAACGAAAATGACCGAGAATAATGGACCGATGAAAGTGGGGCTCATCCCCAATGATTTTTCCCAAGATTTAGAAAGAGTTTTCAAGCTATGTGAAAAAGAAAATGTGCGCTATGTGGAGCTGGCATCCATGTGGGGAAAGAGTATCCTTGATTTAAATGAGCATGAAGAAGGCCGAGTGAAGAATTTGATGAAGGATTATGATTTGAAGGCATCCGCCATACAAACTCAAATAGGGAAGGTTTATGCGCCGAGCTCCCCAAAATGCAAGAATAATAAGAAAATGCACGACGATTACGAATATAATATTTCCCAAATAGACCGGGCAATCGAGTTGGCAGAGAGATTTGATACTCCCTACATTATCAGCTACGGATTTCGCGGTAGGAATGAGGGAGATGCACAAACCCAAGAACAATATTGGAAGGAGCTCATTCGAACCTATAAAGGATTTATAGAAAAGCTCAAACCGGCTGGAAAAACCATGTGCGTCGAGGGAGATGGAGGACAGCTTATCGGAACCGTGGATGATCACCTTCGACTATTTGAGACCTTTGATTCCCCCCATATTCAAGCTAATTTTGATCTGGCCAACATGTATCATGTGCAAGAGTTTACCAGAAGCGATTTTGAGAGATTTCACAGGTGGGTCCCCTATTTCCACTGCAAAGACAGGAAATTAAATACCGGATGGAGAAAACTATTATTTGGCGGCAACAGTCCTGCCATTTTTGGAGAAGGGAGTATCCCCTGGAGAAAAGTATTGGGATGGTTTGATGAAGTCGGATTTTCCGGGCATCTTTCGATTGAACCCCATGTACACGGGAGAAAAAGATTCGAGAAAGGACGGAAATGCGTACAGAATCTGCAAAAAATTCTTTCGGATCTTAACATCGATTTTGAGTGAAGCAAATCTAAGAAAAACCGAGAATGGATTTAATGTAAATTAAACCAATCATAATCTGGACTGAACAAGGAGCATCCCCTCCAAGAGCGGACGAATAATCTCATCAGAGAAAGCAGATTGGTATGGACCAACGAGAAGATTCCCGATATATTCTTTGTATATATTTTCGATAAGCTTGGATTCATCGGGTTTAATTTTCTTTTTCATAGCGGATGGAGGGCACAACACTTTGAGTTTGTTCGTTTTTTTCGATTGTGCCGCGGTTTTAGTCTTTTTTTTCCCATTTGGAGAGATGGGAATCCCCAAAAAAGATTTTACCACTTTTTTAATGCCCTCAAAATCGATTTTAACGGCGCGCGATTTACTAAGAGGGTATAAACGACAGATGAGGGGACGATGTTCGTAAAAACTGCATCGATTCTTTTCATCATCAAAAAAAATACAGAAATTCCCCAAATGAACCCGGTGGTCTTGATCAGCCGTGGGATACTCCGTATTCTTATGCTTTTTTAAGGCGGGATTAATATCCAATATTTTTTTTCGAAGCATCTTATTTCTAGGTCTGCGGGACAAAAATTCTTTCTGAGAGAGAAGACGAAATTTCCGTGTGTATTTATCATAAGAAATTGCCCCGAACATAAACTCCAAATCATTTTCGAGCCACATTCTGAGATCCTCAACCCCGATAAAAATCCCGTGCTCGAATGATTTACAGCATAACCCACAATGTTTGCATTGAAATCTCATTTGCCCATCAATCGTTATGAGATCGCGGGATTTTGCAATGGAAATAATTAACCCCAACTTTTGATGTAATTTTGAGAGGGAGGATTGAATCGGTTCGATCTTAAGATCCGCCATATATCTATTAATGCACAAAATCTTATCAAATTTCCTTTTATGGCTACTTATTATTCATAAGACAACCAGAGAGCTAAAATTTATTAGAGACAAAGAGCAAGGAGAAATTAAGAACAATATTACTTCAAAAACGTGATAACATGGAAATGGTAAATAATAAAATGAAAGTGGCGCTCATCCCCAATGACTTCTCTATGGACTTGGAAAAGGTATTTCAACTCTGTAATCAGCATTCGGTTCAATATGTTGAGCTGGCCTACATGTGGGGCAAAAGTATTTTAGATCTAAACGAGGAAGAATTGAAAAAAGTCGAGAGCTTGCTTAACAAATACGATTTGAAGACGGCTTCGATTCAAACCCAAATAATGAAGGTATTTCCTCCCGATGCTAAGCTCCATAAAGAAGGAAAGGAAACCATGCATAGAGATTTTGCCTATAACAAAAACAGAATAGACAGGGCAATAATTTTGGCCAAAAGATTCCAGGCCAAATACATCATCGGCTATTCGTTTTTCACATATTTGGAAAAAGTCACCAAAAAGAATTGGAATTTGCTTTTAGAAACATATGCAGAGTTTCTCCCGAAACTTCGAGAAGCGGGCGTTATCATGGCCATTGAATGCGAAGGGGATACTTATATCCAGGATATTGACAGTTATCTGCGCCTTTTCCACCATTTTGATGACGATCCCCACTTGCAGGCTAATTTGGATCTTTCAAACCTTTACAGCAAGCAAAATATATTCGATAAAGGGGAATTTAATCGAATTAGACCCTATTTATCCTATTTACATGTAAAAGATCGCAAATGGCGCAAGATACTCTGGAATAAATCGGCAGTGTTTGGCGAAGGATCCGTACGGTGGGAAAAGGTGTTAAAATGGCTGAAAGAATCGAAATATACGGGATTTCTCTCCATTGAACCCCATGTGCATGGAAAAAATAAATTTGAAAAGGGTCGTCAATGCGTTCTCAATCTCCAGAATCTCCTCAAAAAATTATCCATTTCATATGAATGAGTTTCATCTCCGCAAATACCAAAATAAATATAAAGTTTAGAGGAGAATTCGGAAGTTTCCGATCCGAACCGAAAACTTCTGATTTAAAAATGAACGAAACTCATTTGCCACTGGGTTATCAACATGCTCTATTTTTTTTAAGATGAAGTCCAGTGAAGGACCCAAATCCGGATGGAGCAATTCGAGTACCGATAACCCCTTATTATTTTTTATCTTTTGGATGATTTCGGTGGGATTAAACTCAAAATCACTATATCTTTGGATGGTCAAGTTTAAACACCGGGTAAAATACTCGGGACTCAGACCTTCTGCACTGGGACCCACTTCAATGAAAAAGCCCTCGTGATCCTCGGCAAATTCTCTCACCTCATCTAAATCAACAAGGCTCCCATGTGCCACCGCCATTTCAGGATTATATCCTATAATAAAAAATGGGATTTTCCCCCATGATTTTTCCACACCCAGCAGACGGTTTTTAAGATAGGTCCAAGAGCTCCTGTTTAAGATATTAAATACCCCAAAACTTAACGAAGCCCCCGCATAGTAATCATTTCGGAGGAATTCAAACCGATTTTCATTACAAAAATCC
>CAZEPC010000233.1:0-7676 GCA_964513765.1 uncultured archaeon | reverse complement strand
ATTAATCTTTTCTACAGGCTGATTATTGTATGTTCCAGCTTCTCCAAATACAACATCAGGAACACCATTTCCGGCCTTATCTTGTACTTCTTGGCTGTAAATAGAGGAATTGAATTTATTATCATCATACATATACCAATTCTGGAAATGATGGGTAAAAACATAAAATTCAATATCGAGGCCATCAAAAACTTCTGTTAATGTTGCATCAGTTAGGGGTCCCTCTGGTTCTGTTCCAGTTTGGGCAGCGTCAGCCGCGTTATTAACCGCTTCTAAGATAGCATTTACATCGATTTCAATATGGAAATTTTTAAGCCAAATTTCAACCAAATCAAACGAGAATGCCGTATAATTCTGATATCTGCCTTGTGACCAATTTCGATTGAGTAATTGGTACATCCATTCATCGCCATAGGCTTTTGCGGTTTGGTTAAAGTCCGTTTTAAAATCAGAATAAACCGTACTCAATTCAACATCATCAGTTTGGGTACCATTCTCAGTCGAATACCATGTTGCATCAAAACTTCCTCCAATATCGGCCTCATAATCCGTAAATGCAATGAAGTTTCCAATTATGACTTCATCTCCGTTAATGATATCATTAATATGGATTAAGAAGTAAGTTATGGTTTCAACAGCCTCTTCAATTGCGGCATTTAATTTTTCTTGATCGGTAATTGTTTCATCTTGGTCAATTCGGATAAACTCTTTGACTGCCGCAATCAACCTGTCTAAGGCATCAATAAAGGAATTATCGCGATCCCAAATAATTAAAGTGACCGATACACCTTCGGTTTGATTAAAATCGATTGAGCCATTATGTTCATACTTGAAATATGGAAATTCATCTTGGTATTCTGTACTTGCATTCTCCATGGTATATTGACCCCAAGGTTCATATGTCCAAGTTCCATTTGCATTCGTATAATTAATCTGTCCTTGTTCGGGATCTTGGTTAATGCTGGCATTTAAAACAAATACACCATCAGACTTTTTGGTTGCGTTCATCGATTGAAAATCTTGAAACATCAGTTCAAAAACTGCAGCAAGAGTTTCTCCCGATGCACCAAATTCTCGAAACATACCAAACATTTGGCCCAAAGCCCCTTGAAGAGCTTGGAGACTCTCTTCAGAGCTAGGGATTTCTGACGCGGCAGTTCCATCCTGAGCATTGATTGGTGATACCGCAGGACTTACGAATACCGTCGCCAAAAACATGGCCAAAATGATGTATGTTTTTGTGCTTGTATGTTTTTCGTTCATGTTAATCACATTTTTTGTATTTTTTAAAATATTGTTAAATCGTAAAAAACATCAATATTTTTGATGTTAATTCAAAAGAAATAATTTTGATATTTAAAGGTATGTTTTCTATCCCACTAGAAAGGACATTTTCCTGGGACTTAAAGTACTTAAAATGATTTATGTTTTCATACTAAATTTAATACCGTATTTCATCAACCATAAGATGTTCTTTAATTAGATTTGATAAGTATTTTACTTTTCAAGGCGTTTCTTTTAATAATCTCCTTATTTGTAAGCTTTAGAGGCTATGAAGTTTTTAAGAGGCTTGAGAGAGACCATTTAGGAAATTAGTCTCATATGATAAGATAAATCCTAAATATAGAAGATAATAATCGGTCTAACAGAACTCTAAAAGATTAAAAACTAAAATTTAATTAATGGCAACAACTAAAAATAAATTAATGGCAACAAACAGAGATCCCTTATTTTTGGCTTGTGCTCATGCAGACCATGAAGGATATAAAGATGATCCTCAATTTACACTAATTGATGAGAACGGAGAATTGGTATTAAGGACTGGAGAGGAAGTCTTAGATACCCTAACAGGCGCTATCGCAATGCTGAGATATCCAGAACAAAGATGGCTAATCCAAAAAGAGAAAATTCATGATTGGAGAATTTACATTACCTCCGAAAGGTTTGTGGGTGTTCATGATATATTTTTCCAAAAAGCATTTGAGTTTTTTGATTGGATTGAGGAATATGGGAGATTTGCCGGTTTGCACCCCACCAAGGAGATTGGAATAAGCGAGTTCTTTCACTGGGTGGGCCAAAAGGATAAACGATTGAAAAAGTTTTCATTAGTTTTTCAATTAGCCTACACCAGAATCAATTCCATTTCTTGCATTAAAACTATGACTACCGATCCCAGCGGGATAGAATTTTGGTATGATGATGCCCCCGATGCCTCTCAAACAATGATCCATATTATTCCGGAACCCGGGAAACTATCAGGGGAGGAAATTTTTGATTTGGCCGTCAAAATACAAGGGGCTACACTCAAACAAAAAGAAAAATGCCTTAAGAAAAAACACCAAGCAGATCCTACATGGGAGGCGGAAGAATATAACACCTATTTGGCTTCAATACAAAGATTGGTAAAAGCACCGGACTTTCTTGCCATGGGTAGCCCCGGTATTGAAGACGAATCATTTAACCCCATCTCATTTCAACCTCATCCCGTCAATTGGTGCGATGAAGTGTTTGCCCGAACCATGGACGGAACGGAGGAAATCCGAATCATTGATCTTAAGTATTAAAGGAGCCATTACCTCGGCCTATCAACAACCTAAGTTTAAGGAGAGGGACTACCCCTCATTTTTTATCCTATTTTGATTCTTCAATTTAATAAAAATCTCATATTATCCTATTATCATAGGATAAACATGAGAGGAAATTTTAACAACATTTTTCCTTTTTCAAGCATTGATTTAACCATATTAATCTCAAATAAAAATGATGAACATGATGAAAAAACAAATTGGTGTCGCAAAAGGGGACGGAATTGGTCCCGAAGTGGTTAATGAAGGATTAAAGATACTAAAAACCATAGATGAATACACGGATTTTCAATTTGAATTTACCGACACACCCTTTGGTGGAAATGTATGGAAAGAGCACGGAACAAGCTTACCCGATAAAACATTTGAAACCATGGAAGATATGGACGCTATAATTTTTGGAGCAGTTGGACTACCCGATTTACCTCAAGGCGTGGCAGAATATGCCATCCTAAAAATTCGGCAGGGTTTAGATCAATACGTGAATCTCCGACCCGCAAAACTTTACAAACCTCTACGGGATAAATGTCCTCTGAAAGACGAATATATTAAAGATGGAATAGATTTAACGGTGGTGAGAGAAAATACCGAGAGTATTTATGCTAAAATTGGAGGTACGGTAAATGACGAAACCGCAATTAACAACATGGTATACACAAGAAAAGGCGTAGAAAGGATTATCGAGTATGCATTTGAGTATGCAGAAAGGAAAGGGCATAATAAAGTCACCTCAGTTGATAAAGCGAATATTTTAGATGTAAGCCAATTTTGGAGAGGTATTTTTGAAGAGAAAGGGGAAGCTTATCCCAAAATAGAAAAAGAGAATTTCTACATAGATGCCTTCTGCCAATGGTTAGTACGAAAACCTTATACGGTTCAAACAGTAGTAACGGAAAATATGTTTGGGGATATCGTGAGCGATGAATCGGCATATCTTATCGGATCCTTAGGAATGGCAGCAAGCGGAAATATTAACCCCGATGGAGTATCAATGTACGAACCGATTCACGGTTCTGCCCCGGACATTGCAGGAAAAGGAATATCCAACCCTATTGGAACCGTTCTTTCGGTAAAGTTAATGCTAGAAGAATCATTTATGGATGAGACATATGGCGAAATGATCGAAAAATCTATTGTAGATTCACTAAAGATTGCCAGAACCCCAGATATTATGCCAGAAGGCGATAAAAAGGGATTGAATGAGGTAAATACAGAAAAGATGGGAGATACCATCGAAAACGAGCTGATAAAGTACCTTAAGCAATAAAAATAAGAATATAATAATTAAGAACAAAAGAATTCAGCAAATAATCAAGATCTCCACTTTTTTCTTTAGAATAGTTAGCAACAGTTAACATGTCTATGATTTAGTATATATCTAACCCCCCTATAAACAATCCTTTTTTCCCCATGGAAATTAGTGCATCAAGATGCACTCAAAAAGACAAACTAAATAATTGATAATTATGACTAAAAATATTCGCATTTGGGTTGAATGTAAAAAGTGTGAGCAATCTTTTCAATTAACACTGGATGAAGAATTCCAAAAAAAATTCAAGGAAAAGGCAACATACTATCCTTACCCAATATTATTTCCCCATAAGGGGCATTGGGCGGTAATCTACCTAGATGGCGATTTTCAAGACAGGGGAACTATTATATCAGAGATTATTTATAAAGAAAACTCTAACGGGAAAAAATTGAGCAAAAAAAACTCAAAAAAACAAAACAACAAGAAAGAAGAAGATTAAAATGGATTTAAGCCTACTAAAGGATGTTTCAATATTATATGCATTCATTTTTGCAGGGTTTATTATCGGAAAATTACTTAAGGGTCGTTTAAATCGTACACGAACAACCTTAACAAAGATTTTGATAAATTTAATCTCCCCGATTCAGATTTTTACCGTTTTAACAACTAATACAACCCAATTAGATTTTTGGTTCGTATTCCAAATTATCATCGTAATGTTTGCGGTTTTCACCGTGAATTCCACCTCCATCCTCTATTATCTTAAAAACAAGGAATGGGTTACTGACCCCCAGCGGGGAACTCATTTTCTAAATGTAGCGTTCCCGAACGTGATGTTTTTTACCATTCCGCTGATTCTTACTCTATTCTCGGAAGAACTCACCGTAGTATCGGTGTTTTATGCTTCCAGCGCTTTAGTCTTAAGGGGATCCATCGGAATTATGATATGTGAAAAATATAGCAGAGAACAAAAGGAAGAGATCACTAAAAAACAGATGGTAATCAATCTCCTCAAATCATTATTTACTTTCATGCCATTTTTGGCTATTTTAGCGGCGGTTATTGTCCTCGCCACAGGTCAAACTCAAATTGGAGACGCCATATTTCCCTTAAAGGGAATCGTCAATGAAATTGCCTCCGACACCAGCTTAATTCTGGTTGGAATGGTTTTAGCTGGATTAAAAATACAAGAAGTTAAAGAATATAAAAAACACATATTTCTGGTGGCGTTTTGGAGGATTATAATTTCATTCCTTGTATATATCTCAATTGCATATTTCTTAGAGTTTTCGGTATATGATAAAGAGGTTAAAAGAATCTTATTGATAATCGTATGCGGTCCTCCCGCCGTATTTAATGTAATCTTCTCGATATATTTCAAATTGGACGAGAAATTTGCCGCAATTGCAGTAGCAACCATTACTCTGATTGTATTAATCCTCTTGCCCGCTTTTCTGGCATTAGGAGAAATTTTATTTGTATAGTTTTTTTCCCTCTCTATTCAGATTTCTCTGAAACATGTTCCTCAGCATCATTCGCATTCCCGACATCATTCATTTTCCCAACTTCATCCTTTTCATAATAATCTTCTTCTAAGCGCCCAAATAAGTATTTCGCAAACACCATACTTTGTTTATAGGCTTTTCTCTTAGACCAAATCTCTTCAAAATGGACCTTAGGGCCTTGAATTTCAAGGTTAGAGTGTTTCTTCTCAAATGAGAAAAGAAAATTTTGAAATAATTCGTGATTTTGTATTTTATACCGGTTGATAAGTTCTGGAATGGTAAAATTCCCCCCTTCTATGAGTAGTTTTTCAAAATCCTTTCTTAAGGCCGATTTTTTCATAGCTCGTTTTTCAAAATCCAATCTGACCATAAAATACACAAAAATAAAAATTAAAGAGAATTGAATAAGATCAGACGCCGGATTAATTCCCTCTGAAGGTAGAAATAATTTTAGAATTGGTGCTAACCATGACCAGCCTTTTGTTTCTCCAAGCTGGATTAAAAAATCAGCATTTACACCAATTACATGGCCTAACCAAGACATAATTAGACATAATCCAGTTTTTCCTAAAAAACATGGAAATACCGACTTCCAGTATGGATATTTCATCATACCCATTGGGACGAGAATCATATCATCGGGAAGAGGGGTTAAGGCAAAAAGAAATACGGTAACGGGGATTGATTTGGGTTTCTTCTCAAAATTATCCCGCATCCGATGGAATTTTTCATTTAGTTGGGATTTTTTAACCTTTTTAGATCGGGCAATTAACCTCCCCACCAGATAACTGGTTACTTCTCCCACAGCAGCACCTAGTCCAGAAATAATTCCTAAGAGAATCCAATTAGGGTAAATCTTGGCAATTTCAAATACAATCAAGGCATAAGGGAATACAATTAGAACGGTGGTGTTGCCAAAGGTCGCAAAGGCAAAAGCTATTAATAAAACCTTTTCGGAATTAGTCGCCAAGTTTTCCCACTGTTGTGATAAGCTTGCAATTGTATTGTAAAGCCATGTCCCTTCTTTAACTGTTGCCGCCATAACATACAATACAATCAGAACGAGTAAGGTAAAAATTTCAAGATTTCTGATCTTTAATTCTTTTTTCCCGATCTTCAGATGCCATTCTACCATTTTTTCCAAGCTAGAATATTGATAACCACTTAAAATTCTTTTAGAATTAAGAAAAGAAATATTTTTTAAGAAAATCGATGAAGTATAATTGAGAACAAATGTCAAATCGTCCTTTTATAATTGGTTTTGATGAAGCACACAAACCAAGAGGGAAAATAAACTCAAATTATACGGAATTAGCAGAATTACTTAATCAAAATGGGTTTGTTTGTCAATCTTATGAAGCTTATCCTATAACCACTCAAAGTTTAGAGGAAATAGACATCTTAGTTTTTGTATGCCCGGATTTTTCAAAGGTATCTAAAAATGAAATAGATGCAATTAAGGTTTGGGTGAAGGAACAAGGGGGCGGATTGCTATTGCTCAGTCATGCGGGAGGCGACAAGGGACGCAGATCCAATCTTTCCGAACTAGGGCAGCAATTTGGGTTAATTTTTGAAAATGATCAATGTTTAGACAAATATAATAACATTGGAGTAGAAAATTTACCAATTATCAATACTTTTGGATTCCCTCATCCTATTAACGAGGGCTTAGAGGAGATCTGCTATAGGGCAGGTTGTACGCTAAGTGTTGCGGGAACTTCTACCACACCGGTCGTTTCTTCAGGGCCCGATTCGGATCCTCCTGAAACACCTGTATTGTTAGCCTCGGAAAATGGAGAGGGAAGAGTTATTGGAATTGGATCCTATGAAATGTTTAGAGATAATACCAATGGTGGCTTGGACTATAAAAGCCACACAGATTTGGCCCTTAACATGTTTGAGTGGCTGAAAACAACAAAAAGAGAACAAATGAGTGTAGGAGCAAGTAATAGCACTTCAACTCAAGATTCAGTTCAGGAAAATGCGGCCCAAACCACCCAAAGCTCAACAGTACAGACTAACAATGGGGCTAGAAGTACGATTCCCTTAAAAACATTTGAAACAAATGTAAAAATTCAAGGAACAGATGAATTATTTCAAGCGTTTGAGGATCAGCTCGCGGCTCTATTTGAATTCAAAGAACGCATGGAGGAAGAATTCGAGGTTTTAACAAAAAATACCGAAAACTTAATCCGGGCGGTCATTGCCACGGAAGATGATATCTTAGAGTTTAAGCAGCAACAGCAAGCCGGCCCAGAGGTCCCAGTCCCCGAGGGAGGCAATGAAGAAGGAGGGGCGGAACAAGGAGGGACTCAAGCCGTTCCAGAAAGTGGA
>CAZEPC010000232.1:0-7733 GCA_964513765.1 uncultured archaeon | reverse complement strand
CCTTTTTCTTTTGTTCGTTGTGTTCCATGTTTTTTTGACTCCTATATATTTTTTACGCTTGTTTGCATTTGAGCTGGTAAATTTTCTGTTGGTTTGTTAAAGGAAGTTCCCTTTAATATATATTTATAATGGAAATAGAATGCGACCATGTAAGCAATGGTTTTTGGAATCATCGCCATCCCCAACAGCGGTTCAATGGCGACAAATAGGTTTGTAACACTATAGCAAAGGTAAGACACAATAAAGCAAATCCCGGCCTTTCTCATCCCCGTATTAATTTTCCGATTCAAAGGATCTATATCCTTCCCCATATTTTTCCACTTGGGAATGTCTTTCTGTGCTTTTTTACTAGTTTTCATTATGAGATACACGCTGAGTATGCCGATCCCATAAAGGGGTAGTGATGATATGATACGGAAGTCAAACCCGAAATCCACCGTAGCATCTCCCTCATACCAGCGATTGTAAGGGAGAAACACGAGAATAATTCGGAGAATGAAGAGCAAATATTCGATAAGAAAGTATCTTTTTATCTGCTTTTGGGTAAAATACAGTTTTCCGTAAATTTCTTTCCAAGCATGGAGCATAGCAACATAGAAATATGTCATGCTTATCCCAGTAATCACGTAACCTCGGGCAAACCATAAATTTGTAAACGGTTCATCTGGTCCCAAGCCGGCGAAATAAATGTAGATTCGAAAACCCAAATGGAATAAATCTCCAAATCCCAGAAGAAAATAGGAGAGAAAAATCCATTTCCAATAGGATGGTTGATTTTTCAAGGTATTTTCTTTATTGTTCTTTGCAATAATTTTCAAAATAAAATACCAAATAAACACCAAATAAAATATGATAAATATGATAGAGCCCATGTTGTCTTGCATTTGCACGGTTAATCTGTCCTTTTTTTCAGTTATGGTAAATCTTGTAATTCAGATCTCATAATTCAGATCTCATAATTCAGATCTTGTTATTCGGATCTTCTAATTCAACCCATTCATTTAACTTTAATGTTTAAAAACCTGAAAATTTCTTGGATAATTATCAAGATCAGCTGATAACAATGTTATCAATTGATAACAAATAAATATTTTTAACCAAAAGACCGAGGAATATTGAAACCATGACCACTAAATTCGTAGGAATCCGATTACCATTACCCGTTGTTCATAAACTGGAAAAAATTGCAGAACAATACAACCTCACCCCCAATAAGATGGCAAAAAATGCGATTATTGACTGGGTGGAGATCTTTTTCAGCGCCCGGAATTTGAACATGATCACCATGCCCAATGAACTATTCGTTGATTATCTCGGCAAGATGTCCGATGAAGAAATGAAAAAGCACGCAAAGAATATCGCCGAAAAAACTCTGGGATTTCATGAATTTCTCTCCGAAACCAGTGAAACCAGAGATAGCTTGGAGAGGGCATTTCCCATCATTGTCAGGTTTTTGGGACCCAAGGGTCTGATGTGGTTTGAACATTTAGAGTATGAAATAGAAAAAAAACCCTTTTACCTAAAGGGAATCCATAATTTCGGTATGCGGTGGTCCGAATTCTTTATGGAAATCTCTAAATCGCT
Organism: uncultured archaeon; assembly: GCA_964513765.1. Taxonomy (GTDB): domain Archaea; phylum Asgardarchaeota; class Lokiarchaeia; order Sigyniarchaeales; family Promethearchaeaceae; genus CAZEPC01. The sequence continues at coordinate 6,149 of CAZEPC010000232.1, read as the reverse complement.
CACCAAGGCACATTTTCCATATCAAATCAACGAAAAGAAGTGCCGATTAACAAGCCACTCGGCCCACATTGTTTTTGAATAATTGAAGAAAAGCCTTTCTACTGTTTTAGACCCAATCCACCTCACGGATACAATCGTAAATAATAACCTGCTGGGAGCTCTCAATGAATAAAATTAACAAATGCTCTAATCTTTTTATGATATGTTCTCTTTCATCAATTTATGGAATGGAATATTGATGATACCTATGAATCTTTTTCCCAAATGCAATATGAAATCGGGATGGATGCCTTAGAGATGCTCAATCCCAAACCCGGCGAACTAATTTTAGATATTGGATGTGGAACAGGAAATCTAACGGTAAAAATCGCCGAAAAAGTAACAAGTTCTCATAAGCGAGGAGATCAAAATGACCGAGAATGTGGGAAGGTAATTGGGATTGACAAAGATAAAACCATGATTGAGGGCGCGCAGAAGCGAAAGGAGATTAGGGGGCTCGACAACCTTCACTTTATGCAAATAGATGCAATCCAAATTGATTATCACAATGAATTCGATGCGGTTTTTTCCAACATCGTAATCCACTGGGTAAAAGATCTTAATAAATTATTTGAAAAATTGTATATTTCTTTGAAAAAGAAGGGCAGAATCACCATTGCCACCATTTACCAAGAAGAAAAGGGAAATTCAAGAAAGAATGAGCAAAAAAAACGAAAAGACCAAATGGGCAATCAAAAAGAAGAGCAAACCCAAGTGAGTTTCTCAGATACACTTAAAAAGATTGAGAACAAATACCTAAAAACTTTCATAAGCCAGGGACATTTTCGGGGGATTCTTACCATGAAAGAGTTCCAAACCCATCAAAGCAAGGTCGATCCTGATTTGACATACAAAGTCCATTCCAAGCAGACATTGCATGAGATGATCAGCCAAGCCGGGTTTAAAAATATCCAAATGGAAAGTGGGAGACGGTGGAACGAGTTCCAAAATATTGAAGAATATTTGACCTACAGAGAATCAAATATATGGTTATTCTTTTTAGCCTACTTTCCCAAAAAATATCATCAACAGGTCATCAAAAAGTTGAAAAAACTAATTAAAGGAAATATAAAAGCTAAATCCAAATCGGGGGAGCTAAAAATCAATTACCCCATCAGAGAAAAATGGCCGCTGTTATTTATCCAAGCCGAGAAAAAATAAAAACACTGGCTCTGGGTGAGCAAGAGTTAAAACTTATTTTAGATCAAAACAAAATGCACATAGGGAATAAATTTGAGTGAACAAAACGAAAAGGATCTTGGAAATAATTTGGTGCTGAAAGGTGCCAACTACATAGGCGGAATCCCCAGCAAGGAAGGCGAAGATACGTTTACATCAATTAATCCGAAAAATGGCGAGAAAAGCAGCGTGAGTTACCATGAGGCCACTAAAGCGGAAATCGGGAAAGCATGCGATCTAGCTTATGAAGCGTTTAAGGAATTACGAAAGAAGACAGATGAAGAAATCGCAGAGTTTTTAACCATGGTCTCCGCCGAGATAATGAATTTAGGTGAGCAATTGCTAACCACGGCTGATTGGGAAACTGCTTTGGGGCTCCAGAGATTGACGGGCGAAAGAGGAAGAACATGTACCCAAATTAATATGTTTGCCAATTACATTAAAAACAAGAAGCATGAAGATGATATAGTAGATAAAGAGCCAGATTTAGAACTGAAAAGAACCCAATTACCAATCGGACCGGTGGGTGTGTTTGGTGCGAGTAATTTTCCGCTTGCTTTTGGAGTATGCGGCGGAGATACTGCATCGGCACTTGCAGCAGGATGTCCAGTGGTAGCAAAAGCGCATCCTTCTCACCCTCAGACTGCCGAGCTTTTTGCAATTGCGGTAAGCCGTGCGGTGATAGATGCAGGTTTCCCCAAAGGAACATTTTCCCTAATTCATGGCACAAAGAATATTATTGGAAAGAACCTGGTCTTGCATCCCCATATTCAAGCGATCGGTTTTACCGGTTCTTTAGGTGGGGGGAGAGCTCTTTTCGACTTGGCCAGTTCAAGGCATGATCCCATTCCTGTATATGCAGAGATGGGGAGCATCAATCCAGTATTCGTGACAGAAAATGCCATCGAAAAGAGAGCAGAACAAATGGCGAAGATGTTTGCTGATTCAATCACTTTAGGCGTCGGTCAATTTTGTACCAAACCAGGAATTTTCTTTATTCCAAAATCCGAAAAATCAACCGATTTCATAGGAGAAGTGGTAAAATACATAAAAGAAAAACCCGAATTACCCCTCCTCAACGAAAATATTCACCATTCTCTTGTTGAAATGACGGACGAAACAATCAAACAAGTAGAAGAGGTCAATATATTAACCGGCGGTAATGCATCTAAAAACCACTATGCCTATCAGAATACCATATTAGAAACAGAAATTCCCGATGATTTGGACAAGTTCTTTGAGAAAGAAAGGTTACTCATGGAACATTTTGGACCGATTGCACTATTCGTGCAAGTTCCCGACAGCATTGCCTATGAGGATATTGCCGAAAAGTTGGAAGGGCAGCTTACCGGGACCATTCATCTTGAAAAAGAAGATCACGAAAACATGAAATCATTGGTGGAGGAATTAAGCCAAAAAGTGGGTCGGCTCATCGTGGATGGGGTGCCAACGGGAGTAAAAGTTTCACCTGCCATGCACCATGGAGGCCCCTATCCAGCTACCACAGCATCAAGGACCACCTCGGTCGGAATGACCGCCATCAGAAGATTCTTGAAGCCAATTTGTTACCAAAATGTGCCAGAGGCCCTATTACCAACCTGAATGCAAGAATCTATATATTTCTTTTTTTTTTGAAAACATAGATAATGGATTATAGACGATAATTTCTTTATTTTTCATCGATTATAGACGATAATTTCTTTATTTTTCATCGAATATGCTTTGATAATTTATACCGAACTTATGCTTTATTGGGAGCACATTTTTATATTACAATTTCACTTATCAAATTAAGGTGTTAAAAATGGAATTTGACAGAGAACATATATTAAAATTATTGGAAAAACATTCCCAATTGGAACAGCCGGACAGAAAATTGACACAAAAAATCATCAAAGCTTTGGGGTTGGAAGGATCTTGCGCATTGGCGTCTGTGTTGGATAGCCAGCTTAAAGAAGAACGACAAGCGGCCAATGATAAAATCAAGAAACATCTTGATGAACTCTTAAGCGGCGATAAAGAAAAAATCCAAAAGGCCCAAGATACACTCTCCGATTTTTACTACTGCGTGCCTACTTCCGGCATAATTGAACCGTAAGCAAGTCATACTTGCCAAAATTAGAAATATAATGAAAAAAACATACATTAATATATACATTTTTTTTCTAGCGTTTTTTTATCTTAGTTAGGATTGAACATGAATAAAAAAGGTTTCTCTTCTAATTCCGTATTAAACTGGACACAATCAGTTATTGATAGAACTGGTCCACGGTTGGTAGGTTCCGAAGCATGTCTAAAAGCCGCAAATATCATTGAAAATGAATTGGTTACATTTTCGGATAAAGTTGAAACGCAAGAGTTTCAGGTTCATCCCAAGGCGTTTCTTGGGTGGATCAAGATATTAGTAATTATATATATTCTTGATATTATGGCGTTTTGGATCCATCTCCCTTGGGTAGCTACGGTTTTAACCGCGCTCGGATTCTTTATTATGTATAAACAATTTATTTCCTACCAAGAGCTTATCGATCCTCTTTGGAAAAAGAAGAAAGGAAAGAATGTGATGGGGATCATCGAACCTGAGGAGGATTTAAAACAGCAAGTTATTATTAGCGGACATCATGACAGTGCATTTATATTCAATTTTCTCGTCCATCAACCCAAATTATATCCGCTCCGCATTTATGGAGGATTAGGATCACTATTTGTTGCATTAGTCTTCGGATTGGGGTGGACAATCTTTCTTTTTATCGATTCGAATATTACCCCAACAATCCAAGCCTTTAGGATCTTTTTGACGATAATGTTAGTATTGGTATGTCAACTATGGTTTTTTAGAGCAAATAAGGGCACACCAGGGGCGGGAGATAATCTGATTTCCACCGCCATTGCTATTGAAATTGGGAAGGTATTTGGCCAACTAAAAAAAGAAGGGGAAGGGCTGAAGCACACAAGGCTCATCATTGCAAGCTGGGACGGGGAAGAGGCAGGACTCCGGGGATCACGGGCATATTGTGAAAAAAAAAAGAAACATCTTACCAAAACCCCCACATACACCTTGAATATGGATTGTCTATATTTCTTGGATGAACTCTTCTTTCTTTCCACGGACGTGAATGGAACGGTGAAATTATCAAAAAATATGGCGAAGGATTGTAAGAAAATTGCCAATGAGTTGGGATACAAGGCACAAATTAAGCCCATTGAGTTTCTCACGGGCGGAACAGATGCAGGGGAGTTTGGGAGAATAGGTGTTGAAACAACCAGTCTAGTGGCTATGCCTTGGGGAAATTCTGAGAGGGCATCCGTGTATCACACACCTAAGGATGCTGTGGAATCTATTGAACCTGAGGTGGTTTCCGCAAGCATGGAGATTATTTATGATTATATCCAACAAAAAGACCAAGAGATTTTAGAAAAAATAGAAGAGGTCAGAGTGAGACATCGTTAGGTTTTTCTTCCAATTCCAATCTTTCATTTGTGGGACGCGTGGTTTCGACGTTAATTTTGAGGGGAGACAAAAATTTAGAAGAAAAAGAATGGAAGAGTGGTTAGTTATGTGAGCTGAAGCAAGAAGCGAAAAAACAAAAAAATGATTTCAATTATTTACTCTAGATCCCTTCTTTTAAGAAAAATCTCATTATTTTTTAAAACTGATGTTTTTTTTATCCCTATGGACAAGAAGGGAATCACTTCTTTTTGTGAAAATCATAAAGGAAAAGCAAAAACACTCAAGCGGAAGTTTAAATCCGAGAAACCAGAATTTCAAAGAGTAGAAAGGGCTTTCGGGTCATCTTTAGAGGAAGGATGTCGAAAAATCCTCTCCTATTACAAAAAACAATCAATAGAGGAAAGATTACCGTTCAAGGTGGATGAATTATTCGAGGAAAAATACAACTCTGCCGATAAATTACTAGAATATCAGTTTAACTTCCGAGGGGTATTGGGGAAAATTAAAAGAACCCCCGAGGGAATAGTAATTTGGGATGATTACGGCCCAAAAGGAGACATAGAATGGGCATATTTTCTAAACAGGCATTTCTTCTTGCTGGTGGTAATGGAAGAGCACAAGAAGACGGGAGATTCACGATATATTCGGTATATTGATAAGATTATGAAAAATTGGATTCTGGAAAACCCGCCTCCTAAATTATTTTACCGTAAATCTGTACAATGGAGGGTATTAGAGGCCGGATTAAGAATTCTCGTGGTGTGGATAGAGCTCTTTTATTATACTCTTCATCAAAAAGAGTTTTCAAATCAAACTTCTCTCTTGATGCTCCACAGCATATACAAACACCTACGTTACCTTCGTTGGTGGCCCGCTCGTCACGGTAATCATCTTATCATGGAGATGGATGCCCTTGCGACAGGCTGTTTAGCTTTTACTGAGATTAAAAACTCCAATAAATGGCTTATGAAAGCTAGAAAAAGGATGACGAAACAGCTTACCAAAGTTCAAGTGTACCCAGATGGAGTCCAAAATGAGCTCACCGCCCATTACCACCAAGTCGCATTGCAACACTTCGAGCATTTTGCCAAAGTCATTGAAAAAACCCCACTCTCAGTCTCAGATAATTATAAACACGCAATGGAGATGATGTGGAATTATTTGGTGTATGCCATGCGGCCAAACGGCACTCCCCCCCTCAATAATGATTCTAATTTGATAGATAATAGGGAAAAATTCAAACAAAAGGCAGAAGAATACAACCGTCCCGATTGGTTGTACATCGCGACCAACGGAAAAGAAGGGATCAAACCTCGGGAGGGAAAAGTGAATTATTTTCCATGGGCTGGCCAGTTAATCACTCGAAGCGGTTTTAGGAAAAATGAGATTTGGAGTTATTTTGAATGCGGTCCTTGGGGTATGGCCCATCAGCATAGAGATAAAATGCACCTCTCTATTCACGCATACGGAAGGGACATTC
>CAZEPC010000231.1:0-7740 GCA_964513765.1 uncultured archaeon | reverse complement strand
AAAAACCGATACAAAAGCAGTTAACTTTAAGGAAGAAAACGGCATGAAAGTTGTCGAGACAGAACATATGGAATCTGGGGAAAAAGAATCCTTTTCGGCCGAGGAAATATTCCTGGCGGTTGGAAGACAATCAAATTCGGACCTTTTAGAAGTGGAGAACACCAATATTGAAACTGATTCGAGGGGCTGGATTAAAACAAACAAATATTTAGAAACAGATGTAGATAATATTTGGGCGATTGGAGATATAAATAACCCCCAATATCAGTTCAGACATAAAGCCAATCATGATGCAGAAATTTGTACACGGAATATTTTTAGCGGGAGAAAATCCCCCGTAGATTATAGCGCAGTACCATGGGCTATATTCACCTACCCTCAAATCGGACATGTCGGACTGACCGAGCAAGAGGCAATTGCTCAAGGGTATAAAATCTATGTCGCAGAAAAAACCTATGGATCCGTGGCAAAAGGATTCGCAATGGGATTGGAAAATGATCCTAAGGACGGATTTTTCAAGTTGGTGGTGAATGAAGATTATCGAATATTGGGGGCACATGCAATTGGTGCCCACGCACCGGTATTAATCCAACCATTCGTTTATCTTATGAATGCCGGGTATCACTGTGATGAAACCAAGATGAATATTCCCTTACCAAAACTGAAAGACTCAAACGCTTGTCCAGATTCGGGTAGTTTCATGCCAATCTACAATTCAATGGTCATCCATCCCAGCCTTAACGAGGTTACCGGTTGGGCGTTAGGCGCATTACGGCCAGTCAATATTGACCAAGGCGATCATCATCACCATCACTAAACAAATAAGCAGAATGAGAGTTGGTTTACAAAAAAATATATTTTTTCTTCTTTCTATTTGATCTCGGGATTATCTAATTTCCGGTTTGTCTTTCCTGAAAAAATCTTTAAACTTTGAGAAAAATCCCTTATCATTGTGGGATTCAATTTTTTCATAATATTCTTCCAGCTGTTTTTTGAGAAGAACCTCAAACTTCTCGAACTGAGACATCTCGGGATTGTTATAATCCATAGAATCAATTTCATCCTGATAAAATTTGTAAAAGAGCTCTAAAGCTGTGTCTGCTTGCTTCCCAATTTCAATTTTTTTCATCTCTTTATCCATTATGGCGATTAACATAAGATTATGCTTTTTTCTTACATACATATCTAAATCGCCGGTTTTCACAAGTGTTTCATCTAGAGCACCCAGTTTCTCATCGGAGAAACCGTGTACCGCACTTAAAAAGGGAGCCACCAGATGTTCATTCCATTGTTCATCAACTTTGAGACTAACCAACGGAACTCCCATTTTTGTTGCAATGATAATTATTTTGATGTGGTGCTCTGGATGTTCCAGACCGTCATCTTTTTCCATTTTCGTAGTTCTCCTTGTTCAATTTGTTTCTCTATAGAAATAGAAATAACGAGATTTAATGAATATTGGGCTTATAAAAATAAATCAAGTGAAAAGAAATGTTTTTAAACCAAAAAAGGAAAAATGAACTCTAAAAAGGAAAACCCATCAATATTCGAACACTAGACTTTATTCTTCTTCAATGAGCGTTTTTAAGTCTTTTTCATCAATTCCCGACTGACACACCCGATTACATCCCTTGTTTTGAAAATCTTCCAAGGCAAACTTAATTTGTACGGGAGCAGGAAAGAGAGAATCAATCAAATAGGTTGTTTGGATATTCATTATGCGATCATCGGAACGAAGACAATCATCAATAAAGCGTTCAATAGTTTTTACAGAGGGAGCCACCAATTCAATAGCCATATTGAACCTTCCGGTTATTTTAAATACATTTAGAATGACCGGACAATTTTTAAATTTATGCCAAACTGCAGCGGTATTTTTCGTTGAGATATGGATCCGAACATATTTTAATTCGGCCTCCTTAAAATTAATACCCATTTGTTTAAGCAATAAGTTTCTGCGCTCCATCTTTAAGATCCTGGCTCCCACAGCGGGCTGACTTTTACCAATCTTTTTTGCAATTTCCTTGTGGGTTATCTCGCAATTTTTTTGTAGAAGTTCCAAAATTTTCTTGTCATCTTCATCAATATCTAAAATTTCGTTGTATTTCATCTTTCTTCCTCCTCCTTTTTTCCGGGAAGAAAATCATCTGATTCTAAATAACATGGGCACTTGTCCGGCGAACAATCTTCCTCATCCCTCCCATCGATTATTGCCCGTATATCTATAGGAAGAATGAATGAATCCGAAAAATCGGTTAAAAGTTCCGTTTCAAGATCACATAGATTCCCTTTGCTTCTGAAATGAAATCCGATAATATTGTCAATCTTTTTGAGGCTTGGACAAACCAAAATCAGCATACAATTGTATTTACCGGATTGGCGAAACGCGTTTAAAATGAACGGACATTTCCTGGGCAATTCAAATACCCACGTGGGATCTGGATGTCTTACTTGAACTTTTACCACATTGAATGCTTTGATTTTACTCAGATCCATACCAAATTGTTGAGAAATAAAGCCCTTTTTTTCCAATTTTTTAATCCTTAAACCAATCGTAGGTTGGCTTCTATCCAGTTCTTCGGCGATTTTACTGTGAGTAATATCGGGAGATTTCTGAAGGATTTGGATAATTTTTGCGTCAATTTCATCAATATCCAATATGGATTCTTTTACCATTATATTTTAATTGTTATTATTGGGTTAAAAAATCTTTGAAAGATCTTCCCGGGTCTAGTTTGAGTTAGGATAGGACCGCTAAAAATGGGTTTCTTAAGTATAAAAGAAGAATTTAGGTTCCGATAGAGATCTAAAAAAAATGGAGAGGCATTACCTAAAGAACCAAATAATCTCTGCACAATTTATCTATTTTGAAAGGTTTTCCTTGATATCAGTGTGACAGACTTCATTTCCAATATTTTTTCTGAAGAAAGAATCACTTCCGGGACCTAATAATACAGCCCCAATCAATTTTTCATCTTTCATGGCAGCCTTACGGCAGACATTTTGATCTTTATCCACAAATGAGAAGACTTTATGGTTATTTTCATTTTCTTCCGGCGGTTTTCCATAACTTTTAACGCTGATACCTGCAATTTTTAAATTGGTAAACCATTGAGTCCCGGTATAAGGATCGGGATTTCTTCCCAAAATATGATCGGCCGCTAGAATTGCCTGTTCCCTACTTGCCGGGATGATTCCCCAAATATTCTCACCAAATTGAATACAATCTCCTGCGGCATACACATCATTCTCGGAGGTCCGCATAAATTCATCGACCACTATGCCCTTCTCGGTTTTTAATCCCGCGGATTCTGCCAGTGAGATTTCAGGTATTATTCCCACTTGTTCCAAAATCATATCAGATTTTATTATTTTCCCCCCATCTAATTCAATCTCCTTATGATCTTCGTAATCTCTTACACAACTGATTTTATTACCGCAGACAATATTGATATTCTTAGATTCTAGATAATCTTGGAGCATTTCAGCAGATCCCTTATCCAATTGGCGAGGAAGGAGATAGTCCGCAATCTCACACACGGTCACTTGATGGCCAGCCTCAACTAGATGATAGGCCAATTCAATTCCCAATAACCCGCCCCCCACGATAAAAATTTCATTAACTTTATTTTTGCTCATATACATTCTAATTTCATCCGCATCTTGTATAGAGCGGAGAGTAAATAATCCATCCATATCGGGATGGCCAAAATCAATCTTTCGAGCATTGCTTCCGGTTGTTAAAATTAACTTGTCATAACTATAATTATCTCCTTGTTCGGTAACCACTTCGTGGTCATCTGGTTTAAGTTTATTAATTTTATGGCCTTTTAAAAAACCAATATCATGTTCCTTATACCATTTTTCATCCCTCATTATGAGATCTTCAGTTTCCTTCATTCCCGCCAAATATTGGGGTAAAAAGATTCGGGTATAATATGGATATTTTTCTTCGGCAAATAAGGTAATTTCAACCTTTTTATTGCTAGCATCATCCATCTTCCTTAATCTCTCTGCGGCAGTTTGACCTGCAACTCCATTTCCAACGATTAAAATTCTCATCCTTTTAGCCTTTATTGCCTTTTATAAATTACACAAGATTCTTTTCTTTTTAAACTTGCCAATTATAGAATACAAAAAGAATGTATTTAATTGAAGTTCGCTCATAATAATGTATGGTCGAAGTCGAATTTACTGAAGTAGATGGAAAGATAGATAAAGACGATCTCGTGGTTTATGCTCTGAGCACATGCGGATTTTGCAGAAGAGCACTTAATTTTCTTAGGGAGAATTCAATTAAGTTTAAATATGTGTATATAGACCTTTTAGATTACGATGTAAAGCAAAAATTAAAGAGAGATCTTTATGAAAAATTCCAAGAGCGCCCCGTATTTCCCTATCTGGTCATTAACGATGAAGAAGTTGTGACTGGTTTTAGGAAAAGCAAGTGGGAAGATAAATTGCTTTAGAAATATAGAACTAAGATTTTATAGATGAATAAAGAATTTTAAAGATATTTTTTGATACATAATATATTAATTACGCTGACAAAAAAATAAAAACAGAAGTTGAATGATTATGGCCAACAGAGAAAAAACGATGGAAGACACTACAAAGTTTGTCGAAATGGTGGCAGAACATAATGGGTGGAAACTTTGCCCAGATGAAGAACTATTGGAAATGCTGAAAGAAGGATTGATGAAAAATTATAACCGCTATGGATATTTCTCTTGTCCTTGTAGGGATGCATCCGGGAATAAAGAAAAGGATAAAGACATAATTTGCCCATGTAATTACTGTGTCCCCGATCAAAAAGAATACGGACATTGTTATTGCGGACTCTATTTAACCAAAGAATATTATGAGACAGGAAGGATGCCCCAGGCAATACCCGAACGGCGAGAGATGGATGATTTCTAAAAGGATAATTAATAGCAAGAATGAATAAATAAAAAAATACCCTACAATAAAAAAAAATTAATAAATCAATGATAAGTGAGAATTATGAAAGCATTAAAAATGAAAGATGATATTTACTGGATAGGTGCCAATATATCCACAAATGATTTGTTTGAGGGAATATGGCCAATACCACATGGAGTTACTATAAATTCATATATTGTCAAAGGCGAGAAACTGGCAATTATTGATTTAGTGCGAGATTGGGGAGGTGCACCTTCTCTATTGTTAGATGAATTGAAAAGTTTAGGATTGGATATGAAAGATGTCGATTATTTTATTCTAAACCACATTGAACCTGACCACACGGGAGACCTTAAAACACTGCACAAACTCACGGAAAATGCAAAAATCATCACGACCGAAAAAGGAAAACCTCTCGTAGAACAATTCTATGAAATGGATGATGACATAATTGATACCGTGAGTACGGGAGATTCCTTGGATTTGGGCGGTGGGAAAAAACTCACATTTTACGAAATCCCGAATGTCCATTGGCCGGAGACCATGGCAACCTATGAAGAAAGTACCAAAACACTCTTCCCTTGTGATGCGTTCGGTTCTTTTGGTGCCTTGAAAGGATCTATATTTGATGACGAAAACAACAAGGAAAACCATGAATTCTTTGAGCGGGAAAGCCTTCGATACTACGCAAATATTGTGGGACCATTTTCAAACTCGGTATTAAAAGCCATCGAAGCATTGGGACCTTTAGATATTGATTGTATATGCCCCTCACATGGATTGGTTTGGAGAGGAAATCCCGGCGAGATAGTGAAAAGATATAAAGCCTATGCCAATTATATGAATGACTACGCGGAGCCAAAGATAACCGTGATTTGGGGTAGTATGTATGGGAATACCGAAACCATGCTGAGAGCAGTATTGCGAGGGATTGCAAAGGAAGGAATAAATACAGAGATACATAGGATCCCCGAAACGGATCCTTCCTACGTTTTGGCTTCAGCGTGGGAAAGTGCGGGGATTGTTTTTGGATTTCCAACTTATGAATATAAAATGTATCCCCCTGCATCTAACATAATAGATCTTTTCTCCCAAAAACATGTATGGCACAAAAAGGTATTTCGATTTGGATCATACGGGTGGAGCGGTGGTGCCCAGCGGGATTTTGATAAAAAAACCGAACGGCTCAAATGGGACTTTGTCGAGCCCTACGAGTTTCAAGGTGCCCCATCCGCCGAAGACCTAAGTTTGGGAGAGGACAAAGGACAGGAAATAGCCAAAATGGTCAAGAAAATTGAACCAAAATTGATGAAGTTAGAATAGGAAAATCATATCTATTTTTTTGAGTTTATTTTTTTTATCATTTCTAAGCATTAAAACCCTATCTATCAACAAACAACAAAAAAGAACTAAAGCAACACTTATGAAATATCAGCCAAAATGTTTTAAATATTCAAAAGTAAAGAAAAGTTGAGAAAAAATGATTGATTTTGAGCTCACGAAAGAACAAAAAAAGTTGCAGAAAAAGGCGAGAGAGTTCGCCCTTAACGAAATTCTGCCAGTAGTGAATTATTTTGATGAAGAGGACCAATTCCCACTTTATTTAATTAAAAAAGCATGGGAAGAGGGACTTAATAACCTAGGAATACCTGAGAAGTATGGAGGACCGGGATTAGGATTGGTCGATTCGGCAGTAGTAGTTGAGGAAATAGCCGCCGCAGGACCGGGTATGGGAACTTCCATATTCGGAAATAGTTTAGGACAAGAGCCCATCCTCTTACCGGGAAATGAAAAAGCAAAGGAGAAATATTTTACAAAATTGATGGAGGAACCCAAGATAATCTCTTTTGCAACTTCCGAACCGATGATGGGATCAGATGTAGCAGGAATGAGGTGTAAGGCAGAAAAAGATGGCAATGAATATATTTTAAACGGTACGAAATATTGGATAACCAATGGTGGTTATGCAGACTACTGTTCGGTTTTTGCCACCACCGATCCGAAAAAAAGACACAAAGGAATCTGTTCATTTGTAGTTGATATGGATTGGGACGGAGTTTCAGTAGGTGAACACATCCCTAAGTTGGGACAAAGGTGCTCAAATACGGTCGCAATAAAGTTTGACGATGTAAGAGTACCGGAAGAGAATGTACTCGCAGTGGAGGGAGGACCGGGTTTTGTTTTAGCCATGAGAACCTTCTCCCGAACCCGTCCAATTATTGGGTCTTTTGCAGTGGGTGCGGCCAGATCTGGACTCGATTATGCCGTACAATATGCAAAGAAGAGAAGGGCTTTTGGACAGAAAATATCTGAATTCCAAGCAATTCAGTTTAAGTTGGCAGAAATGTATCAAAAAGTGGAAACCTCTCGCTTATTAACCTATAAGGCAGCATGGGAGGCAGACCAAGGAATGGATCCCACAATCAGTGCTTCAATTTCCAAGTTTTACACCACAGAGGTTGCAATGGAAGTGTTGAACGATGCTTTGCAAATCTTCGGAGGATACGGTTACACGAAAATGCTCCCAATTGAAAAGCTATTACGGGATGTAAGAGTACTAACAATCTACGAAGGAACCAGCCAAGTGCAGAGATTAGTGGTGTCACGATACATGCTCAATAAATATGACCCAATTATGCCGAGCTTAGATGATTTACCTATGTTAAAAGGGGATGACCCCGAAAAAGCCGCTGAGGAAGGAATTGATAAGTCCCAAAAAGCATATCGTTGCAGAATTTGTGGACATATTCATTACGGGGAGGAACCACCAGAGGAATGTCCATATTGCAGATTCCCAAAAAGTGCATTTAAGCAAGT
>CAZEPC010000230.1:0-7740 GCA_964513765.1 uncultured archaeon | reverse complement strand
CGATTTTTTGCTTGTAAAAATCCCTTATTGAGTGCTTCCTCCAAAAAGGGTTCATTCTCGTACCAGTACCAGTCAAAGATGAAGATGTTTACGTGATGTTCCACAGCCGCATCAATCATCCGTTCCATGTCCTTGGAATTGCTTTCGCTGGTGTATCCCCACATCGGGACTCGGGGTTGATAATGACCCTCGAATTGAGGTTTTGCCTTACGGACAGTTTCCCATTCTCCTTCTCCCTCTGACATGAATCGCTGCCATCGTGGCTCATCGTGGTAGGCAGGCCAAACGTAGGCGGCAATGTCGTATCGTTTTTTCATAATATACAACTCCCATCAACTATTTAAAATCTTTGTTCTTTGATGTAAATGAATTTCCCATTCTGTGAAAATTTTTTTATACAACTTAAACAAACTAACTATATCTAACTAAACAAAGAGGAGTTTTCTTTATGAAAAGCGGCATTTTCCAATTTGAGGATGAGGTAGTTCTCAATGGGAGATCAATTAAAGATAGGAAAAAAAAAGCAGAATTAGTGTATTTATTGGGTCTGAACTATATTTCAAGACGATATAATCAAAAAAGAAACGAATTGACCAAATTAATTTATTTAACAAAGATAGATATATTGAAACAGATTTTTTTTGTAGTATCCCTAATTGGTATAGCAATTGTTGCATCGATTTTTGGCGGATTGATTGGGATAGCCACCTCTATTCCCATAGCTTTGATAGGCTTAGTATTCCTTGTCAAGAAAATCGAATTGTATTCAGAAGAACTAAATGATTATAAGAAGGAAAAAGAGGAATTGCAGTATGATCTAAGGGTTAACTCTATTAAGAAACTACAGATGCCTGTATATCTGAATAAAATTAATAACAAAGAACTTATTATCTCCGATGCATCTAATGTGTTCGAAAGAACCAACTTTATTTTCCAAAACATGAACGATAAAGACATTGTAAGTTCGGGTTTCGATGAATTTAAGGATAAATTCGACTATTTAAACAATTTCATGCTAATGCCATCGAAGAAAGATTATAAGAATATATTGAAAAAACAAAAGAATCAAAAAGCCATCAGAAAAAAACTATTGGAAACTATGTTAAATCCTTCTTTTAATAAAATTAAGGATGCATTTGCCGAGAATAATATTACTGAAAAGGAAATTGACTTAAATGCCGTCAAATCTTCCACACAACTTGCTGATGATATTAAAAATGTATTTCTACAATCCCGGCGGGTGAAAGTGACCAATGATTTGATTTCCGAATTGCAATCTAAGCGAAATCAAGATTGGCTGGTTTATCAATCCGTAAATGAATTAAATGGCCTTATAAAGGACTTACAGGACTGGATAGGCACAATAATTAAAAGCTCATTACCCAGATACTTGAAGAAGAATAAAAAAGATATTTCCGAGAAATTAGGCTTTCATAATAAAAAGCTGAAAAATCTCTCAAAATTCGTGGAAAATACATTTCACAAGGATATTGAATTATTTCAAGGTTTTAATTCCTTTCAATTCTGTGAGAATTGTGGAAGCACCAATTTCGATGACATTGTTGAAAAAACCAACATAAAATCATTTGTGGAAAGAACTCTCTTGAATAATGCCAGTAAAGATGACATCTTGGATCTTAAACAAGCACCTAAAATTGTCCATGGACTTTTAAAAAATAACACACAGAAGATTCAGACTAAATTTATGAATTTACCCGTGTTTGAAAAGATAAATGACACGGATTGGTCCGATGATATTAATGCAAAAAGTTATCCCCGGGTGATCGCGGATTATAAATTAATGAAACGAGAAAAGGATGAGAGGGGAAATTATGTATATACTTGTCCCAACTGCGAAAAATCCGATGTCATCCAAGTGAATCGATTGATCGAACCAATTGCCCATTCTTATCTGGCAAATATGCAAGTTTTAAGGGAGAGAATGGAAAAAGAGAAAAGTACTTTTATCAGAAATATTCACGATGTAATTTTAGCAAAAGAGGAGAAAGAATTGAATATTGGTCAATATGAATTGGCGTATTTGGAAGCAAAACAAAAGATAAGCGATTTAAAGATGCAAATTAAGATTTCGGATGAAATAATATCGGAACTTAAGAGGAGTTAATAAAGGAGGAGCGTGAAAAAATGTCTAATATAGGTGGTGGACCAAGCATTGATATAAGTCCCATTGTGAGGGCTATAAACAGTATGGATAGAAACTTCAGCAATGAAATAGGAAGTCTCTCAAGGGATTTCAACCAATTGGCCCGAGAACTTGAGCAATTAAAAGTTACTATGAATGCACTACAAGCAATCAATCAAAATATTAATCAATCTATTGTAAATCAAACGGAAATGCAAAGAAAAATCGAATTACTTCAAGCAAATGCCCAAAAATCAACGGCTAAGAAAAGAAAGGATATGGCGGAGAGAGATTTTGAGCGGAAAAAAGCCCGTTTCAAATCCCAATATGAGAATATTGTGAAAAATTTCGTAAAGGGAATTCTTAACAACTTGGATCATTTTATGAAATTGGCCTCCGATGAACTCAAGCCGTTATACAATTTAATAGAGGTTACCAACAAGATCTCCTATATTCTCGATGAAATGAATCCAAAACGGGAAGACCAGAAGATCGTAGATGCTGCATTAAAGCAATTCAAAGACCGAACGGACCAATTTTCCAGTGATGTGGTGGGAGAATTTGATGTTTCAAAATCAAAGATTGAATCCTACATCTCCCTTCAAGAGAAGATGATAAAGCAATTCAATCAGATAAAGATAAAAACTAAGGAAATAATCGGGAATATTGGCCATGACCTTTCAATTTTGAATATTCCTTTGTATGTGTTGGAGCTTGAAAATACCCTCACAAAAAAAATCTCGTATCTCACGATTGATCCTGTCAAAATCAGGCAGAGTAAAAATGAAAAAGATGAAAAGGACTCCAACAAGGAAATTCATGTTAATGGATCCAAGATTGACTTTCTTTTTAAGAAGCGGAAGAAAACCAAAAAATCTCTTGAAAGTTTAAAAAAGGTTTGGAAAAAGAAGAAAAAGAAGATTCGAAAGATCAAAGACAAGGAAAAAAAGAGAAGAAAACGAAAACAGTTGGATAGAGAGATTAGGCTTAATAAGATTGATACAATGGATGATAAAAAGTTTAGAAAATTAGATCTCATCCATCAAAAAACGTTTTCCGATCCCTTATTTACAGGGTTGAGCGAAGAGCTTGAGAACTTTAATATTTCTAAATCTGTATTCAATTCATTTTCCACCGATTCTTTATATCAAATCGGGTTTGAAAAGAAAATTCTAAATGATGTAAATAAATTCAAGAAATTTAAAAATATTGTACCCAATTATTTGCTTCATTATTTGGAGAATCTGAGTGATAAACAAGCACCTTCGAATAGTTCGGGGTCTTTTCATCAAACATCTCCGACACATAAAAATCAAAACCTGCCTAATGGCTTTTCAAAAGGAAAGAACTTTGCCAAAAGTAGTAACTCTGGCGGTATTAAAACATCCAAACCGCCTTCAAGATCAAAATCTAAGCCCAGATCAAAAGCAAAACCCAGATCAAAAGCAAAACCCAAATCAAAAGCAAAAGTAAAACCAAAAGCAAAAGTAAAACCAAAAGCAAAAGTAAAACTAAAAGCAAAAGCAAAATTGAAAGAAATAAGTCCCAAAACGATGGGGTCCCAGAATAAACCGCCTAACTTGAATAACAAAAACACCATGAAGCCCAAATCCAATATGATTGATCAATCAGAAGAAGGAGGGCAAGATGATGTGGAAGAAGGGGATGAAGAGGAGGATCTTTCATTTTCTGAAAATCCTTTTCTAAGAGGAGGAAAAAGGATCAAATAAAGAGGGGTAAATGAGAATGATGGAAAAATATAAAAATATAAATGGACTTAAGTTCAACAGCCAAAAGAACGAATTTATGCTTACGGCCGAATATGAAGAAATTGAACCGATTGTGAATGCGAATTCGATTATATTAAATAAGGATTGTTTTTGTAATCATTCGGTTCATTGTTGGGGAGATATACTCATGAATAAAGGATCCGTAGTTATAGGATCTGTGTTCAGCGGAAGAAATATCACAATTCATTCTGGAAAGGGATCTGATGGCCAGATCACTTCAATCATGGGCGATATAACCGCCGAATCCTTGTCTCTGAAATCTGTTAATTCCGATGAGACCATCCTCATTTTCGGAAATGTCTATGTGGATAAATTAAAGATAAACGCGGAAACATTTATTAGGGGTAATCTCTATGTAGAAGAGAAGATTACTTGTAATACTAAGGCTTTTGTAACCGGTATGAGTAAATTAGGAAATCCCGAATCCTGGTGTGAGAGTTATCTAAAAGATTTTGGAACCTTTGGGCTTTCGGCATTCGGATCTTTAGTGATTGATCATGGATGCTCCGTGTTGGAACCTTTAATTACGGTCAATCCCGCTAAGAAGGATTATGGAAATAAGTCGCCTGCGAAACTCAATTTAAAAGAGAATGTGGTTATTCGGGTCATCTCGGTCCCTTGTACCCGGTGTGTAAAGACAAATGATTTTCTCAAATGTCCCTTAATGAACGAATGTGAATCATTTTCGGTACTCACAGGTCATGATTCCTTTAAAATTCCAGAGGAAAAAAGTTATTATATCTCCTGGTACTGGAGGGCACTTCCCGAAACAATTCTTCATCATTATTTTATCGAAGAATTATACAATATTTTCTTGATCCGATTTAATGATGATGAAATTAAGTATCTTCTTAATAATCCGGGAGAATTCAGCAATATGTACGACCGACTCCTAAAGGAAGTAATTAATATCGATGATAGCGCGGTGACAGTGAAGAAATGGCTGGAGAAAAATAAGATTCCAAGTAAAAAAGTGCTTAAATATTTCAATATAAAAGATGAGAAAAACATTAAGGAAGTGTTCTTAACTCCGGAAGAACTGGCCACCCCTAGTCAATCTGATGAGGATAAAGAAAGGATTCAATCTGTTGAAACACCGCAAATGAGTTCCTCGGAACCCTCCATAAGTTCTACAACCGTGTTGGATCTGAGTGATGACATATTCACGGACGAGTTTTCCTTGGAATGGGAACAAACTTCTCTCCCCGATATTGACGATATCAATTCTCTGATAAAATACGATGAAGATAATCTGAGGGAACGCTTGGATGTGAAAAGCGGAAATGTATCAGAATTGATTAATGAATGCAGCAATATTGCCGATGAATACGAACAAGAAGCTCTTTATATTCCAACAAAGCAATATCTCCATGATTATATGTATATAAAGAATATATACGATTCTCTCAGGATTCAAAATGCGAGAGAATTTGATCTTTATCAAGATCAGTTTCTAAAGCTAATGGATTATGTGAAGAATAACTTTAAAAATTTCATGGCCAAAAAGATTAATGATTGGATTGATTATTTTGGTATTCCACTCCACCAGGATGAGCTGAAAATCAAGAATAGCGATCATTTGAAGTTCTTTGTGGATCCTATAATTGACCAAATGGAAAGATTGAATCATTATCTTGAAGATCTTATCCAGGGGGGAATTTCAATCAATATTTTCACGGAGGATGTGGAGGAGGTCATTAAGAATATTGAAAAGAACATCACCATATTCCTCAATCATTTTGACGATTGGCTAGATAAGAACAAGAAAATAGAGGCCATTTTGGATTATAAGAATGCGTTATTGGGACATTATGAAATTTTGGAGGATGGATTTGTAACGGTAAAACTCCTTTCTATATTAGACCGGTTGAAAAAACTTGCAAACCGTGCTGGATTGGATGATATGGTTAACTATTACTCCTCGAAAATAGACGAAGTTGAATCAATCTTGGAGGAGGAGAGTTCTGAGATCGTCAAAGTGGAAAGGATCCTTCAAAATGCTCAAATTAAGATAAAACAAGGGAGGATCAGTAAAGAGTTAATCCAAGAAGTCAAGAAAATTCTTGATGAGGAAAAACGCAATGCCCACCTAGATCAAAATGAGAAGGATTTATTGCGGGAAACCATCACCTCTCTGGTAAATAAAAGGGAAGAGGATTTCGTGCAGAAAAAGGAGAAGCTTGAAGAGATGATGTCTTATGCCACCAAAATCTCCTTTGAAGAATTGAAAAAGGAATTAAACTTCAGATCCAATGATAATCTGAAAGCATGGTTGAAAAAATTGATAAAAAATGGCCTAAAAATTAAATTTGGTGTGAATAAAATTGAAGTGCTCGATCAAGAGCAAATGGTCGAGGATGATATGTCTTCCTATATGGAATCACTTGAAGATGATTTCATGGATTGGGAAACCAATGAAAGCGCGGCTGGGAAGGGGTTACTATTTAAAAATAAGCTGAAAGGCGTCGATTTATCTCGAGCCAGAGATTTGCTCTTTTCGGAAACACCCGACAATATAGACACCAGTACAATTTATATTTATGTGCTCGAGGAAGATGATGTACAAAAGACTATGTATCCTTTGAATCCAAATTTAGTTCTTGAAGATCAAATTCAAGATGCTTGTAAAAAGCTAAATGTGGGAGATGCTTTTGTTGAACTTATTACTCCCGATTCAGAACTTAAAACCAGTCATTTAAACCATAAGTTCCAAAATCTCATGAAAAAATTCGGTAATATATATGGGATTATTGTAAAACGCTGAAAAAATCATCAATTTTTACTTTCTTTTTTCCATATTTTATGTTCCATGTTTTATGTTATGTATGCTCATACATACAAGACATTGATTTACACATCTCATATATAAAATGCATTTATTCCCAAAAATATTCTGATTCTTCTATTCTTTTATATCCTCAATGGGACAAATTTCGATGTATCTATTTCTATGAAAAATAAGATACTTAATGAATGAATTATTGCTATGATCAGAAGTATACATGCAATTATTGAAACAATTATTACATACCTTTAAACGCGATTTAAAATTACGAAACGTGCACAAACAAATTGATTCATTGGTGACGGAGCTTTCGATTCGCGGCACCACCACGAAAGAACCCGTACCGTTTGAACGAAGAAAAGAAGGAAATTTTAAAACCTATGCTCCCGGCGAATCTTGGGGAGAACTTTTCGACTGTGCATGGTTCAATCTCCAAGGAAAAGTTCCCAAAGAGGAGATTGAATCGGATCTTTATTTAAAATTGGATTTCAACTGCGAGCTTTGTTTATTCAGCGAGAGCGGAGTTCCAATTAAGGGTTTTACCAATAAGAGTTCTGGATTCGATTATTCACTCGGACGACCCACCAAGCGATATTTTCAAGTAAACAACATGATCTCCCCCGATGGAACCGTCAACCTTTGGATAGACGCTGGTCTTAACGATCTCTTTGGAAACCTCAAGAAGAAGGGAAAAATCAAGTTCGCCGAGATTGTGACCCGCAACGAAAAAATGCGTAGATTGTATTACGATATAGAAACACTTTTACAAGTCCACCCCAAAAAAGCCAAAGAGGCCCTAAAAGTGGCCTTGAAAGAAAAAGACACAGATAAAGCCCTCGATATGACTGCCCAACTACTTAACGAGGAGACCAAGAACGAGCACGTGATCAGTTCTATTGGACACGCGCACATCGACTTAGCGTGGTTGTGGCCAATTCGGGAGACAAAACGCAAGGGGGCGCGAACTTTTGCAAACCTGCTCTACTTAATGGACCGATACCCCAATTTTACCTTTGGAGCGA